>JAODNG010000558.1 GCA_025465385.1 Pseudonocardiales bacterium | reverse complement strand
TCCCGCGGCTTGGTCAGGTCCGGCTGTGCGGAGAACAGCCAGGTGTCATCCGTGAGCGGTAGCCCGAGCAGGAACATCCGGTGCGTGCAGTCGTCCTTGTGCTTGCGCAGCAACTCGACAGTTGGCTTGTCGATCGAAACGCGGCGCATCTGATGGGTCTTAGTGTCTTTGAGAATCATTCCGTTGGCTGCGCGCACGTAGTTTTCATCGAGCTGCAGGATTCCGTTGATCCAGTCGATATCGTTCCACTGCAGGGCGATGACCTCACCGCGGCGTGCACCCGTGATCGCCGATAACCAAACGTACAAGCCCCACTCGTTCGACGCCTTCCAAGCTGCCTCGACGATGTGCGCCATCTGCTCGGGACTCGGCGGCCGCGGCTGAGGACGCTTCTTGGCCGGAGGCTTCACCGACGGCATCGGGTTGTAAGGGATCCAACCCCAGCGCACCGCCGCGCTCAAGGCGCCACCGGGCGGGTCGAGCAGGTCTGTCTGCCACGACACCGCCACCAGGAGTTCCTGACCTTCCTCAATCAGGTCGCGAAGGCCTATCCGCGCCGGAAGCTGCACCTGGTCTGCGACAACTACGCCAGCCACAAGCACCCTGCGGTGAAAACCTGGCTAAAGCGGAATCCGAGGATCACGCTGCACTTCACCCCGACCTCGGGATCGTGGTTGAACATGGTCGAGATCTTCTTCGGGGTCATCACTCGCCAGGCCATCCGTCGTGGCAGCTACAGCAGCGTCAAAGACCTGATCAGCGCCATTGGCCGATTCATCGACGGCTGGAACGAACGCAGCCACCCGTTCGTCTGGACCAAACCCGCAGACGATCTACTCGACCACTGCCGCCCAGGTCAACGAACTCGTTTCCGTGACACCAGGGCAGTGTTGGGCTGGCACCACAGTCGCCGGATCAGGCGTCCATCCGGCGGATCGCGTACACCTATTCATGCCTTCAGTCCCACCTCGTTGCAGCGAGAACCGCACCCCCAACTCCACCCAAGCGAGCATGCTGGTCCATCGAAGTCTGCGTCCTCCGCGCCGTCACGCCGTATTGTCCGACGACCACGACGGCCCTCGGGCCGAGGTCTATCCGATCTCGGCTGAGTCAGCTGGTTGGGCGGCGGTAGGCGCCGTGCCAGCGGACGAGGGCAAGTTCGCGGGCGACGACCGGGTCGGTGGTGACGTCAGCGTTGGTGGCGACGTGGCGGGCGATGACACGGTCGCCGTCCCACCGTCCAGCGCACTGCGTCCAGGGAACGCTGCCAACCGCTCCGGCGGATCGAAGCCGTCGGTGGCCACGTCGGGCAGGGATCCCGCGGGCAACACCCGGCGGCCCGGTTCGACCTCCCAGACCACCTCGACGGTGTCGCCGAGGCGGTCCACGTTCTGCAGGGCAACCACCGTGGTGTGCTCGGCTGGTTCGAAATCGCTGACCACCCACTGCTGGCCGCGCACCGACAGCAACGCACCGATCGTGGGCCGCGGAGCAGTCGGAGCAGTCGAGCTCGTCACCGTTGTCCTCCCCGGGATCACCGGGCAGCTTTGCATTCGCGGCGGTTTGGCGCGGGCGCGGCATCGTGCAGCAAGCTGGTGGATACCCTGTCGCCCATGCAGGACGAGGGAGCAGGCAGCGCCCAGAACACGACCGGCCTGGAGGGCGCGCTCGCCAGGGTGGACCGTGCGGTAGAAACCAGCAGCAAGGCCGTCGCCTCGTTGGCTCGCGAACTCAAGCGCGCTCGCGCTGCGGCCGCATCGGGCCAGATGCGGGAGTTGCGCAGGGCTCTGGACGCGGTGCAGGCAATGGCCAGTGACGTGGTGAAGCGGGTGGGCACAGCGGTCGCTGCCTACGACGTCGACGAAGTCGACATGCTCGCCTCCGGCGCCTACGCCAAGGAGTTGCTCGCCGCGGCCGAAACCGCGGACGTCGCCATGTACGCCGAGGACGACCGGCTGCTGTGCTACCCGTCGATCGTGCGGGTGTTGCCCGGCGAGGCCGCGCTAGAGATCGACCGCAAGCGGGCCCGCGGGATTCGACCGTCGATCGTGGTCGCCCAACTCGCCAAGGCACAACGGGCCGGGCCACGGTTTAAGCCAGCGCCGTTTCTGGCGAGCCTGGTCGGCGCCTACGATCTCGTCGTCGCCGGGCAGGGCAAGACGCCGGGCGCGGTGGTACGGCTACTCGACGTCTACGGCGCGTTGACGCTGCTGCCCGGGCAGTCTCGTGACTACACCCGCGCCGAGTTCGCCCGCGATCTCTACCTGCTCGACCAGAGCGGTGAGACCGCCGGTCCCGGCGGGCGGCGGCTGCGCTGGGCGGCGAGCTCGGGCACCCGCCAGGCCGGGGTGCTGACCACGGTGGCCATGAGCGGGCAGCAACAGCGGTACTGGGGCATCGCGGTCGAGTCGGGCCGCAGTGAGTCGGGCCGTAGTGAGTCGGGCCGTAGCGAGGAGGACACAGCGTGAGCGAAAACCGCGGCGGGCTGCCCGCGGGCGGGATCGGGCTGGGGCCCGAGGACTACGCCGAGTTCGTGTCCAAGGAGTACCTGGGCGATTACATCCGGGCCGGCGGGGCCGCAGTGCGCTTCGTCGTGGCCGGCAGCGACGAGGTCGCGATGCGCTGGCATCGCAGCCTGGCGTCCATCGCGGACGCAGAGGGCTATCTGTGTGTCGGGGTGGACGCGGCCGATCACCGGGTACACCTGATCGACCAGCTCTACGCCGCCGTCGCCCGCCAGGTCGACTGGTGCGATCTCGCGCGACGCCAGGTGCGCGCCGGGTGGGAATCGCTGGGCCTGCCACCCGCCGCGCCCGACGAGCTGGCGGTGGCCACGGTCGCCGCGCGCCACGACGTCGCCGTGCCGGAGGCTGCTCGGAGCATGCGCCGGCACCTGGAGGCCGCGCTGCTGCGCGACCCGTCGCTGGACCGGGAGTTCCGGCTGGCGGTGTTACGGCTGTGCCAGTGCGAGCTGGGCACCGGCGACGTT
>JAODNG010000556.1 GCA_025465385.1 Pseudonocardiales bacterium | reverse complement strand
GGCGGCCGTGATCGAGGGGCAGCGATGGTGACCCGGGACGTGTCCGCGATGGACTACGACGAGCTGATGTTGCTGGCCGAAGTGCACCGGCTGGTCGGCAAGGTGATCGAGCTGGCCGGCGGATCGGTACCGCCAGTCGGAACCCCAGCCTGGTGGTCTGCCGAACCGACGTCGCGGATTGCCGGGCTGCTGGTGCTCGCCGAGGCCAGGCTGATCGACGACCCGCAGCGGCTGGCCGCTGAGCAGCTCAAGGCCGCCTCGGTGGCGATCTCCGGCACGCTGGACTGGCGGGACCTCGCGAACCGTCACGTTCCGCACACCGTGCTACAGCGGCGCCGCATGGAGCTGGGCCTGCTGCACCAGCCGTACGCCGGTGGCCCGGTTGCGTGGGAGACCCGCAGCCAGGAGCCCGCAGCATGACGGCCACCGTGCCCGCCCGGCCGAAGTTGTCACCGCTGGGCGAGGAAGCCGCCGCTGCGGCGCTGCACCCCGGCGCCGCACTGCTCGATGAGGTGGCCGCGTTTATAGCCCGGTTTGTGGCCTGTGGGTGCCGAACTGGTCATCCATGGTCGGGACCTGCGGCGTTGCTGGGTGGTGGCCGTCAGGCATGATCGCAGGCCGTGGCGGTTCGACTGCTCTATCTCGTCCTCCGGCAGGTCATGGCCTGGTTCGGGCTCCTGGACCGTAGCTCGCGATCGAAGAACGCGGAGATTCTGGTGCTTCGGCATGAGGTGGCAGTGTTGCGTCGCCAGGTCCGCCGGCCGCGGCTGTCGTGGGCGGATCGAGCGGTGGTCGCGGCGTTGACCCGGTTGCTGTCCCAGGCTGGCCAACTGCAGCGGAGCGTCACCCCTGCCACGGTGTTGCGGTGGCACCGGGACCTGGTGACCCGACGCTGGACCCAGCCTCGACGCCGTCGCACCGGCGGCCGTTGCACGGCACCCGAGCTGCGCCGGTTGGTGCTGCGGCTGGCGTCAGAGAACTCAACCTGGGGATACCGCCGGATCCACGGCGAACTTGCCGGACTCGGCTACCAGCTTGCGCCCAGCACCGTATGGTCAATCCTCAAGCGAGCCGGCATCGACCCCGCCCCTCGCCGCAACGGGCCGAGCTGGCAAGAATTCCTGCGCGCCCAAGCACACGGCATTCTCGCCACAGACTTTTTCTGCGTCGACACGCTGCTGCTGCACCGGCTCTACGTCCTGTTCGTAGTCGAGCATGTCACTCGCCGTGTGCACCTCCTGGGTATCACCGCGAACCCGACCGGAGCCTGGGTCGCCCAGCAGGCGCGGAACCTGCTGATGGACCTCGGCGACCGCGCGGCTCAGTTCAAGTTCTTGATCCGGGATCGCGACAGCAAGTTCACCGACGTATTCGATGCCGTGTTCGCCAGCGAAGGCATCCGCATCCTGCGCACATCGGTGCTGGCACCCCGAGCGAACGCCATCGCCGAACGATGGATCGGCACCCTACGCCGCGAGTTGCTCGACCGGATACTGATCCGCAAACGGCGCCATCTCGAACACGTACTGGCCGAGTACACGACGCAGTTCAACCAGCACCGCCCCCACCGAACACTGAACAGGCAGCGCCGCTCCAACCGCTCCCACCCCCTGCATCGCCGTCCCAGCTTCGCGTCCGACGTCGCGATCGGCTCGGTGGACTGATACACGAATATTCCCAGGTCGCCTGACGTGGATGACCAATTCGGCACCCACAGGTCGAACGCGGCCTGCAGCCCCGCCCCGCAAGCCGCGAGCGGGGCGCTCGTTGAAGTCGCCACCCTGAGGCTGCTTATTGCTGCTGGCCTCAAAGCCAAGAACCCCGAGGGCAGCCCCGATGACCACCGCGACCACCTGCGCCACGCTCCAGAGAGTCTCAGCCTCGGGATAAGGGGCCCTCAGTCCACTGCGGAAAGCTCCTGTTCACCCGGGCGATGGAGCATGACTCACCGAAGTTGCTGTTCGGGCTGGCGTGGGAGTTTCTGATCTCGGAGCGGGTGGTGCGCCCGGGGGTGGTGCATCTGCTCGGTTCTATACCGTGCAGGGTGTGAGCAGCGACGTCCCCACCGACATCATGGAGCTGGAGCTCGCCGAGCACGGTCCCGACGCACGCGTGGTCACCGCAGTGGGTGAGATCGACACGCTCAGCGCGCTGGAACTGGCCGCCTTCCTGATCACGCAGCTGGCCGCTGCCCGGGTCGTGGTGGTGGACCTCGATAGTGTGCGGTTGTTGGGATCTGCCGGGCTGGTCGTGCTGTTCGAGGCGAACCAACTCGCTACCCAACAAGACTGCGCCCTGCGATTGGTATGCAACTCCCCCATCGCCAACCGGGCACTGGAGACCACCGGACTGCGGGAGCACTTCACCTTCGCCGCCAACGTGGCGGACGCCCCGAAAAACTGACCCTGACGGGCGCGGCGCCTTGACGGTGAAAACTCCATTGACGGTGGAAGTTTCCGGTAATCGCCATCTCAAGGGGCTGGACCCCGCGGGGACCTGGCCGTCCACTGGCACGTCGAGACGGTCGGCGGTGAACAGGCCCGGGGACAACGGCGGCGGCATGCTCCTGCTGCGCTGCGGCCCGGTCGTGGGCGAAGAACTGCAGCTGGGATCTTGATCGGCGGTGGGGGATCCCCGCGTATCC
>JAODNG010000435.1 GCA_025465385.1 Pseudonocardiales bacterium | reverse complement strand
CGCCAGGGCAGCACCCCCCGAGCCCTCGCGCCGGGTACGTTGCGCCGGATCGTCACGTTCGCCAAGCCGCACCGCACGTCGCTGCTGATCTTTCTTACGTTGAGCACGGTATCCGCGGTCCTCGCCGTCGCCACTCCGGTGCTCGCCGGACGGGTCGTCGACGGGATCGTCAACCACGCGGGTGCGGCGTTGGTCGTCGGATTGGCCGCGCTCATCGCGCTCCTGACCGTGATCGACTCGGGGATCGGTCTGGCGTCGCGCTGGCAGTCCTCAAGGATCGGTGAGGGGCTCATCCTGGACCTGCGCCGCGCGGTGTTCGAGCACGTGCAGCGGATGCCGGTGGCGTTCTTCACTCGCACCCGCACCGGCGCGCTGGTCAGCAGGCTGAACAACGACGTGATAGGTGCGCAGACCGCGCTGACTTCCACGCTGTCCGGTGTGCTCACCAACGCGATCCAGCTGGTGCTCACGCTGGCGGTGATGCTGACCCTGTCATGGCAGGTCACCGTGCTGGCGTTGGTGTTGCTGCCGATCTTCGTCATACCGGCGCGGGGGATGGGTGCGCGGATGGCCGAGCTGCGGCGGGAGGCGTCGACGCACAACGCTGCGATGACCACTCAAATGACCGAGCGGTTCTCCGCCCCAGGCGCCACGCTGGTCAAGCTCTTCGGACGGCCGGAGACCGAGGCGGCTGAATTCGACTACCGGGCAACTCAGGTACGCGACATCGGTGTCCGCAGCGCGATGTCGTCCCGACTGTTTCTCACTGCGCTGACGACGGTCTCGGGGCTGGCACAAGCTCTGGTCTACGGGCTCGGTGGCTGGCTGGCGCTACGCGGCGAGATCGCACCGGGCACTGTGGTCAGCCTCGCGTTGCTGCTCACCCGGCTCTATTCGCCGTTGACCGCGCTGGCCAACGCCCGGGTCGACGTGATGACCGCGTTGGTCGCCTTCGAGCGGGTTTTCGAGGTGCTCGACGTCCGCCCGATGATCACTGAACGACCAGATGCCCGGACGGTACCGGTCGGTGCGGTGTCGGTGGAGTTCGACGATGTCCACTTCTCCTACCCGTCGGCCGATCAGGTGTCGCTGGCCTCGTTGGAGGAGGTCGCGACGTTGGACGCACGAGGTGGTGCCGAGGTACTTCACGGAATTGATTTCCGCGCCGAGCCGGGGGAGCTGGTGGCGCTGGTCGGATCCTCGGGAGCGGGCAAATCGACCATCGCGTCGCTGGTGCCGCGGCTCTACGACGTCAACGCCGGGGCGATCCGACTCAACGGGGTCGACGTCCGCGACCTGTCCTTTGCCGCGTTGCGGGACACGGTGGGAGTAGTGACCCAGGACGGGCATCTGTTCCACGACAGCATCGCGGGCAACCTCCGCTTCGCGGCGCCGGATGCGCCGGATGGGGAGCTGTGGGAAGCGCTGCGGCGAGCCCGGCTGGAGCAGCTGGTGCGGTCGCTGCCCGACGGGTTGGACACCGTGGTGGGCGACCGTGGGTACCGGCTGTCCGGCGGGGAGCGGCAGCGGCTGACCATCGCCCGATTACTGCTGGCCCGACCGCGACTGGTAATCCTCGACGAGGCCACCGCACATCTGGACTCGGAGTCTGAGGCGGCAGTGCAGGCCGCGCTGGCCGAAGCACTGCACGGGCGCACCGCGCTCGTGATCGCGCACCGACTGTCCACCATCCGCGCCGCGGACCAGATCCTGGTGATCGAGGACGGGCTGGTTGTCGAGCGCGGCACACACGACGAGCTGCTGGCAGCCGACGGGCGCTACGCGCAGCTGTATCACACCCAGTTCGCCATTGTATGACCATCGCAGTTACTTATTTACGCATCGTGTAACGCTGCGGACATAGAAACAACTAGGTAGCGTGGGCTCGGCTTGTCGATTCTCGGGAGGTAGAAGTGACTCCAGAGGCAACGCTGCCGTGGGCATCACCGGCAGTCGCACCGCCGACGGTTTTGCGCAGTCGGGCAGAGGCCGAGGTGTACGTCGCGTCGGTGTGTTTCAAGCACGGACCCCCCAAGCTGCTCGGCGCCGAACTCGAGTGGGTGGTGCAGCATTCCGGCAACCCCCACCGCCCGTTGCAGGCCAGGCATCTCGCCGAGACGCTCGGCGGGTACGCGCCGAATTCTCTTGTCCCCGACAGCCCCCAGTACCCTCTGCCACACGGCTCCACTGTTACGGTCGAACCCGGTGGTCAGCTCGAGATCTCCAGCCCGCCCTGTGCCTCGCTGACCGAGCTCATCGCCACCGTCGAAGGCGATACCGCCGCACTGACCGATCTACTCGATCCAGCGGGTCTGGTCCTCATCGGATTGGGCTCCGACCCGCATCGTCCGTCCCGCCGGCTGATCGACATTCCGCGCTACGCCGCCATGGAGACTGCCTTCGACCGGATAGGTCCGATGGGCCGGGCGATGATGTGCTCCACCGCGGCGGTGCAGGTGTGCCTGGACGCAGGCACTGCTGCCGAGGTGGCGCTGCGCTGGTCCGCACTACACGATCTCGGGCCCGTGCTGCTAGCGGCATTCGCCAATTCCCCCTGGCTAGGTGGTCGGCGCACCGGATGGGCGTCGTCCCGGATGCAGGCATGGTTCGCGCTGGATCCAGCCCGGACTCGGCCCAGCCGGGTGCCGTGGGGCCTGGCTGCGGGCTGGGACCCCGCCGCCGATTGGGCCCGCCGCGCGCTGGACACCCCGGTGCTGTGCCAGCGCCGTGCCTGGGGCAAATGGCACGTGCCAACCGGGGTCACCTTCGCCGACTGGCTGTCCGGGGCGCTACCCGGGCGCCCCAACACCGCTGACCTGGACTATCACCTGACTACGTTGTTCCCGCCGGTCCGTCCGCAGGGTCACCTCGAGGTCCGCTACCTCGACACCCAGCCAATGGGGCAGTGGCTGGTGCCGGTGGCGGTCATCGCCGCCCTCCTTGCCGATCCCGCGGTCACCGTGGCCGCCCGGGATGCCTGCGCGCCGACCGTCGGGCGATGGTTATCGGCTGCGCGACGTGGCCTGCGCGACGACACTCTGGCCGCGGCCGCAATCGCGGTATTCGAGTTGGCCCGCCAAGCCCTGCCCGCGCTGGACGCGCCAGCCGAACTGCAGCTGCTCGTGGAAGAGATCACCGAGCACCGGGTCCGGCGCGGTCGCTGCCCAGCAGACGATCTCGCCAGTGCCACGGCCGGCTCGACCCGACTCCACGGAGGCCACCCGCTGTGACCATGCCGATCACCGAGCGGGGCACCGCCGCCCTGCGCGACCATCTCGCTGCTGAGCTCGCCCGCACCCGGGCCCGCAGCGCCGCGCTGACCGACGCGATCGATGACCGCGAGTTGGTCTGCCAACACTCCCACATCATGTCCCCGCTGGTTTGGGATTTCGCTCACATCGGCAACCAGGAGGAACTCTGGTTGGTTCGGGACGTGGGTGGCCGCGACCCGGTCCGGGCCGACATCGATGAGCTCTACGACGCGTTCAAGCACCCCCGGCCCAACCGCCCGGCGCTGCCGTTGCTCGACCCCACCGAGACCCGACGTTATCTGACCGAGGTCCGCAGCAAGGTGCTCGACGTTCTGGACCGCGCGCCCCTGGAGGGGCGCAGGCTGGTGGAGCACGGATTCGCCTTCGGGATGATCGTGCAGCACGAACAGCAGCACGACGAGACGATGCTGGCGACGCACCAGCTTCGGGCCGGCCCGGCTGCGTTGCACGCCCCCCCACCCCAGCCGCAGCGCTCCCTGCACCTTCCCGACGAGGTGCTGGTGCCCGCCGGCGAGTTCACTATGGGCACCTCCGCCGAGCCGTGGTCACTGGACAATGAGCGCCCCGCGCACCGCGCCCGCACCAATGCGTACTGGTTGGACACCGTTCTAGTGACCAATGGCGATTACCAGCGATTCCTGGCTGAGGGGGGTTACGACAACCCGCGGTGGTGGAGTGAGCGGGGCTGGGCGCACCGGTGTGAGGCGGCCCTGGTCGGCCCGGAGTTCTGGTTCCTCGACAGCGGGTCGTGGTGGCGCAACCGGTTCGGCATCATCGAGCCGGTCCCGCTGGACGAGCCCGTCGTGCATGTCTGCTTCTTCGAGGCCCAGGCCTATGCGGCCTGGACCGGCAAGCGCCTGCCCACCGAAGTGGAGTGGGAGAAGGCCGCCCGATTCGATCCGGCCACCGGCCGGTCCCGCCGCTTTCCGTGGGGTGATGAGGATCCCACTCCGGCGCACGCCAACCTGGGACAACGACATTTGCAGCCCGCTGCTGCGGGCAGTTACCCGGCCGGCGCCTCCCCGCTGGGCGTGCACCAGCTGATCGGCGACGTGTGGGAGTGGACGTCTTCCGGGTTCTCCGGATACCCGGGCTTCGCCCCGTTCCCGTACCGGGAGTACTCCGAGGTGTTCTTTGGCGGGGACTACCGGATGCTGCGTGGCGGCTCCTTCGGCACCGATGCAGCGGCCTGCCGGGGGACCTTCCGCAACTGGGATCACCCGGTGCGCCGGCAGATCTTCACCGGTTTCCGGTGCGCGCGGGACGCCGACCAGGGGGACCTGACCTGACGTGTGTCGACACCTGGCCTACCTCGGGCCGCCGCGCGACCTCGCAACGCTGCTGCTTGCCCCGCCGCACTCGCTGCTGCGGCAGAGCTACGCGCCGGTCGACATGCGTGGCGGCGGCACAATCAATGCCGACGGGTTCGGCGCAGGCTGGTACCCCGACGGTGCCATCACGCCGATTCGGTACCGGCGGGCTGTCCCGTTGTGGACCGACGCGACGTTCGCGGCGCTGGCCACCGAGGTGCGCAGCGGTGCAGTGCTCGCCGCGGTGCGCTCGGCCACTGTGGGGATGCCCATAGTGGACACCGCCTGCGCCCCCTTCGGCACTGGCCGGTGGCTGTTCAGCCACAACGGCAGGATCGCCGGGTGGCCGGACAGCGTGGCGGCACTGGCCCGCCGCCTGCCGGTGACCGACCTGCTCACGCTCGACGCACCCACGGATTCCGCGCTGCTGTGGGCGCTGGTCCGCAGCCGGCTGGCGGCCGGTGAGTCGCTGGGCTGCGCGATAGGCACTGTTACTGCCCAAGTGCTTGGCTGCGCCCCGGGTTCCCGGCTCAACCTGCTGGTCACCGACGGCGTCGCACTCGCCGCGACCACGGTGCACCACGCGTTGGCGGTCCGAGTCGGCAACGGGGCAGTGCTGATCTGCTCCGAGCCCATCGACCAAGGCTCCGGGTGGGAACCGGTCCCGGACCGTCAGCTGCTCACCGCGACATCGTCCGCTGTGGATGTCGTGCCGATCCCCGCGATCCCTGCCGATATGGCCCATGCCGACCCGACCTTTACCGAGGAGCCATGACCGCACCCGTGCTCGAGGTCCACCTGTCCGACTCCGACGCCGCTGACGCGCTGCAGCACGATGTACGGGTCGGGCTGTCGGCCGATCCCAAATGGTTGCCGCCCAAGTGGTTTTATGATGCCCGCGGCAGCGAGCTGTTCGAGGAGATCACCACGTTGCCCGAGTACTACCCAACCCGTACTGAACGGGAACTGTTGCGGCGCAGCGCGGAGCAGATCGCGGCGCGGGCGGCCGTGGACACCCTTGTCGAGCTAGGTTCGGGCTCCTCGGAGAAGACCCGGTTGCTCCTCGACGCACTTGCCGCGACCGGGTCGCTGCAGCGTTACGTGCCGTTGGACGTGTCGGAGTCAGCATTGCGCGGCGCGATGGCGGCAGTGGCGCGGGAGTACCCGGCGCTCGCGGTGCACGGTGTGGTCGGCGACTTCACCGAGCATCTGGAGCTGCTGCCGCCCAGTCAGGGTGGGCGCCGGCTGGTCGCTTTTCTCGGCGGCACAATCGGCAATCTGTTGCCAGTCGAGCGGGCCCGCTTCTTCGCTGCAGTACGCGCCGCGTTGGACCCCGGTGAGCTGATGCTCCTGGGCGCCGGATTGGTCACGGACCCGGCAGTGATGGTGCCGGCCTACGACGACGCTGCCGGCGTGACCGCCGAATTCAACCGCAATGTGTTGTGGGTACTCAATCGCGAGCTCGAGGGAGACTTCGACGTCGATGCGTTCGATCACGTCGCGGTGTGGAACGCCCCCCACGGGCGGATCGAAATGTGGCTGCGAGCCCGCCACGCGATGACCGTACGGTTGCCCGCAGTTGGTATGACGGTGCACTACGCCGATGGCGAGCAGATGCGCACCGAAATCTCTGTGAAGTTCCTCCGCACTGAGCTCGAAGCCGAGCTAGCTGACGCCGGCTTCGCCGACCAGACGTGCTGGACCGACTGCAACGACCGATTCGCCCTCGTTCTCGCCGAGGCGGCCTGACACACCTACCAGCCCGCCATTGGAAGCCGCGCCCCACCTGGCGGGTGTGGCGGTGTACTGATCAGGACCTGGTAGCCGGGAGCTGTCCCGACCAAGCGAGCGCGTCGGGGCCGGCGATGAAGTCTGGGTCAACCTGATCCGCCAGATCGCAACCGGTTCGGTCGTTGGCCCAGGCGGCAGCGTTACGCAGGTGAAAGTCGACGGCCTGCTGCTGGTAGGTGTCCCAATCCTTAACGGTGCTGTCCACCGTGGCACGCATCACGTCCAGGGTCGCCACATTGGCCGGCTCGAGCGCGCTGATCGGGCGGATCTCGCCGCGTTCGGCGGCGCGGACGTGCGCGGAGCGACTCATCCAGCCCACCAGGTCGTCGCCGACCTGCGCGCTGAGGAATGCGGCGTCCTGTGCATCGGAGACCTTGTTGCCGACGACAGCGATCCGCACGCCGAAGTCGCGGGCGTAGGCACGGTATTGCCGGTACACCCCGACGCTTCGCAGGGTGGGTTCACACACCAGGAACGTCACATCGAACCGGGTGAACAGCCCAGAGGCGAAGGAGTCGGCGCCAGCGGTCATGTCCACCACCACGTACTCCCCGACGCCGTCGACGAGATGGTTGAGCAGCAGTTCCACCGCCCCGATTTTGGAGTGGTAGCAGGCAACGCCCAGATCGTCCTCGGCGAACGGGCCGGTCACCGCGAGGCGTGCACCGCCGACCTCGCGCACGCACGCGTCGTAGATCGGGTTGCGCTCCACGACGCGCAGCAGCTGGGAACCGGCACCGGGTGGGGTGGTCTTGACCATCACAGCGGCCGAGGCGATCCGCGGGTTGGCACCTCGCAGATAGTCTTTGATCAGCGGGAGATGCGCGGACAAGGTCGGCAGTGCCACCGCATCGGGCTCGGTGGCTCCGAGCGCGACGGCCAGGTGCTGGTTGATGTCGGCATCGACCGCCAACACCGGGCGTCCGATGGCAGCCAGGCGGCGGACGAGCAACGCGGCCAGCGTGGTTTTACCGCTGCCACCCTTGCCGACCAGAGCGATCTTCAAATGTATCCTCCGAGAGATCGAGCGAGAAGCCGGGAGCTTATCGGTAACAGTTATCAGTGTCGTCCAGGGGTGAGCCCTTGGGTCACAGGCCTCGTCGCGCCGCCGGGGCTGGGCCCATCCGGTCGGAAGGTGGCCGCGCGTGCAGCCTTGGAATGATTATCGATTTCGTTTACTCTCGGCGTCAGCTGCACCTATGTGGGTGACACAACGTCCAGGTGACGAGGCGGAACGTGAGCGGAGCTCGAGTATGGCGTCGGGTCTTACCGGTGGGCGCAGTCGCAGCTGTGGCGGTCACGCTCGCCAGTCTGCTGGCAAGTTGTGCCACCACGGCCCCCACCGGTGGCGGGCCCGCGGGTCAGCCCAGCGGGAACGCGAAAATCGCGGTGGTTGCGGCGGAGAACTTTTGGGGCAGCATCGCCACGCAGCTGGGTGGCGTGCACGTCGCCGTGCGCAGCATCGTCGCGAGTCCGGACGCCGACCCGCACGACTATGAACCGACCCCGGCTGACGGGCGGGCCCTGGCGACCGCCCAGTACGTGATCGCCAACGGGGCCGGCTACGACCCGTGGGTCGCCAAGGTGGTCAGCGCGAATCCGGCGCCGGCGCGGTGGGTGTTGACGGTGGGGGATCTGGTGGGGGTTAAGAAGGGCGGCAACCCGCATCGCTGGTACTCCCCGGATGACGTACACCAGGTGATCGAGCGGATCGCCGCCGACTACAAACGGATCGACCCGGCCGACGCCGGCTATTTCGATCAGCAGAAACAGGACTACGAGACCCGGGGTCTGGCCCGCTACAACCAGCTCATCGCCGACATCAAGAGCAAGTACAGCGGAACCCCGATCGGGGCCTCGGAATCGATCGTGACCCCGTTGGCCGAAGACCTGGGATTGAAGATGGCCACCCCGGAGCCGTTCCTGGACGCGGTGAGCCAAGGCACCGATCCGACCGCGGCTGACAAGATCACGGTGGATCAGCAGATCAAGACCAAGCAGATCAAGGTATTCGTGTTCAACAGGCAGAACTCGACCCCGGACGTGGCGGCTCTGGTAACCGCAGCCAAGGACCAGGGCATCCCGGTGGCAACAGTCACCGAGACACTCGTGCCGGCCACCGCCAGCTTCCAGGACTGGCAGGTCGGCCAGCTCGAAGGTATCGAGCAAGCACTGTCGAAAGCAGCCGCCCGATGACTGCGCACTCGCTGAATTCCGACGTGGATCAGCAGCCCAGCAACACCGTTGCGCCGCGGAAGGAGGAGCAACGGCCAGTCGGTCCCGTGATCACCCTGTGCGATGCGGCGGTCGAGCGAGGCGGTCGGCGGCTGTGGAGTGGGCTGAATCTGACGATTGCCGCCGGGGAGTTCGTTGCGGTGTTGGGACCCAACGGGGTCGGCAAGTCCACGCTCATCCAGGTCATTTTGGGGGCGCTACCCCTGATCGAGGGCGAGGTGCGGGTGCTGGCCGGCCCTGCTGGACGAGCCAACGAGCGGATTGGATATCTGCCCCAACGCCGCAGCTTCGACCCATCTCTGCGGGTGCGCGGTCGCGACATCGTGCGGCTGGGCTTGGACGGGCATCGGTGGGGCCTTCCACTGCCGGCCTGGTGGCCGTGGCCAGGCGGCACGGCGCGGCGCGCAACCACCGCGCGCGTCGAGGAGGTCATCAATCTCGTCGGTGCCAGCGCATATGCCGATCGCCCGGTCGGAGAGCTTTCCGGGGGCGAGCAGCAACGCCTGTTGATCGCCCAGGCACTGGCGCCCGCTCCCGATCTGCTGTTGCTCGACGAGCCACTGGACAGCCTCGATCTGCCGAATCAGGCCGCCGTCGCTGCCCTCATCGCCAGAATCTGCCGTGCGCAACGGGTGGCCGTGATCATGGTCGCGCACGACGTCAACCCGATCTTGTCGCACCTGGATACCGTGGTTTATCTCGCTCCAGGCGGTTCGAAGATCGGCTCACCCCGCGAGGTGATCACCGGTCCGACGCTGACCGAGCTGTTCGGCACCCCAATCGAGGTGCTCACCGCCTCCGACGGCCGGTTAGTCGTCATCGGCCACCCCGAAAGGTGTCAAGGTCACGCCGAGCGGCACACCTGGCAGGAGCCGTGATCTTCGCAGCGAGTCCGAGCTGGAACCCGATCATCGATTTGCAGGAGATGTGGTCGTTCCCGTTCATGGTCAACGCCTTTCGCGCGGGCACCATCGTCGCGGTGCTGGCCGGGGTGATGGGCTGGTTCATGGTGTTGCGTCGGCAGAGCTTCGCCGGCCATACCTTGTCGCTGATCGGTTTTCCTGGCGCAGCTGGCGCGGTCCTGATCGGTGTCGCTGCCAGCTACGGCTACTTCGCGTTCTGCCTGGCCGGAGCCCTGGTCATCGCAGCGTTGCCCCGCGCCGGACCCGGTGGCTACTCGGAGGAGTCAGCGGTCACCGGCACTGTCCAGTCTTTCGCCTTAGCGTGCGGATTTCTGTTCGTGGCGCTCTACAAAGGATTCCTCAATGGCATCAATGCGCTGCTGTTCGGCAACTTCCTGGGAATCAGCACCGGACAGGTGACCCTTCTGGGAGTCGTCGCCGCTTTGTCGCTTGCCGCCCTGGCGGTGATCGGTCGCCCGCTGGCCTTCGCCTCGATCGATCCTGACGTGGCGACCGCCCGCAACGTGCCGGTGCGCGCCCTGTCGGTGGCATTTCTGGTGCTCCTCGGTGCCGCGACGGCCGAAGCCAGCCAGATCACCGGGACCCTGCTGGTGTTCGCCTTGCTGGTGATGCCCGCGGCGACCGCGCAGGCGTTGACCGCGCGACCTGGCCGCGCGCTGGCTCTGACAGTCACGATCGGGCTGCTCGTCACGTGGCTCGGCCTGAGCGTGGCCTACTACACCCCATTTCCGGTCGGGTTTTTCGTGACCAGCTTCGCCTTCGCCGGTTATGTGGCCGCCCAGGGAGTCCGCCATACGCGGTCCCGGTGGCGGGCCGGAACTACCGAAGTGAGCCCGACGCCAACGTGGACCGCGCCATGATCTGGCCGTCATTCCTGGTCAACGCCCTGCTCGCCGGTACCGCCATCGCCGCAGCCGCCGGACTGGTTGGCTACTTCGTAGTGCTGCGGGCCCAGGTCTTCACCGGCGACGCGCTGAGCCACGTGGCGTTCACGGGTGCTCTGGCGGCGCTGGCACTGGGCGTCGACGAGCGGTTCGGGCTGTTTGCGGCGACCATTGGCGTGGGCGTCGCCCTCGGCGCCCTCGGCGGACGGGGCAGGGCTGACGACGTCGTGATCGGCAGCGTGTTCGCCTGGATCCTCGGCCTTGGCGTGTTCTTCCTGACGCTGTACACCACCACCAACAGCGCCGGCAACGGCAACGCCGGCGTCAACGTCCTGTTCGGCTCAATTTTCGGCTTGAACCGCTCCGAGGCGGTCACCGCGGTCGTCGTCGCCGCCGTCATCGCCGCTGGCATGGTCACCATCGCTCGACCGCTGCTGTTCGCCAGCATCGACAACGCCGTCGCCGCCGCCCGAGGTATTCCGGTCCGCATGCTCGGGTATGTCTTTCTCGCCTTGGTCGGCGCCGCCGCCGCCGAGGCGAGCCAAGCCGTCGGTGCGCTGCTGCTGCTCGGGCTGCTCGCCGCACCCGCCGGGACAGCTCAACGCCTCACCACCCGGCCGTACTCAGCGCTGCTCATCTCCGCCGGCCTTGCGGTAGGTGAGATGTGGGCAGGCCTCGCGCTCAGCTACACAGTGCCGGCGCTCCCGCCCAGCTTCGCCATCCTCGCCGTCGCCACCGGCGGCTACGCCCTTGCACTGCTCAGCACTCGGCGCCGGCGCAGCGCCACCCGATCGGTGGAGGCATCAGGGCTATCGTCGAAGGTAAACCATTAGCGGTCCAGGGGAGGTCGTACGATGTTCGGTGGCATTGCCGCGGCCGGAAATGACGCCCCCGCGCTGGCGCTGGCCGACATTGGCATCGCGATGGGTGTGGCCGGTGCCGACGTCGCGGTCGAGACCGCTGACGTGGCACTCGCCGGCGATGACCTGCGACGTCTCCTGGACCTACGACTCATCCGCTACCAACTGGCCGCTGGCCGCCGTTAGCCGCAGGCAAGCGCGCGAGGGAGGTTGAAGCGGTTCACCGCCTCCGCAACCGCGACACCGCGGTCGCCAGCGCCGCGATCCCGGCTCCCGCCAGCAGACTCGAGCTCAGCCGGGCATGGTGGGAGAACCATAGCTGCGCGCAGTGCCCATGGGCCTGGGAGTCGAACACCCCGTGCGCGCCGTGGTCGTGCCCGTCTTTGCCGTCGACGGGTTTCCACAGGTTGTGCGGTCGGTCCGGGCCGACCTTCTCCTTGGTCTGCTGTGACTGGTAGCCGGTCTTAGCCAGATAGCGGTCCAGCAGCGCTGGGGCGATCTTCTGGCCGAGCAGGGTGCCCGCGGTGCTCGCACCCACCCAGTACTGCTTGCGGCGCGGGTGGTCGGCGGCGAACACGACGGCACGCGCAGCCACCTCAGGCTGGTAGATCGGTGGCACCGGCTGGGGGTGGTGGGGCAGCCGGGAGAGTACCCAGGAGAACTGCGGGGTGTTGACCGCCGGCATCTGCACGACCGTGATCGCGACGTTGCTGCCGTCATGCATCAGCTCGGTGCGCAGCGACTCGGTAAACCCGTTGATGGCGTGCTTCGCGCCGCAGTACGCAGACTGCAACGGGATGCTGCGTTCCCCCAGCGCGGAGCCCACCTGAACGATGGTGCCCCGGTCGCGTGGCCGCATCCGGGCCAGCGCCACCATGGTGCCGTAGACGAAGCCCAAATAGCTGACCTCGGTGACCCGGCGGAACTCCTCGGGCCCGATCTCGTGGAATGGGGCGAAAACGGAAGTGAACGCCACATTGATCCACACATCGATCGGCCCGAAGGTGTCCTCAACCTGTGTGGCTGCGGCGTCGACCTGGTCATAGTCCGCGACGTCGGTGGGGATGGTCAAGGCGCTGCCGCCGGCGTTCTCTACATCCTTGGCCGCGCCGTCCAGACCTGCCTGCCCGCGCGCCAGCAGCGCCACTTGCGCCCCTCGGGCGCCGAATTGTCGCGCGGTCGCGCGGGCGATCCCCGCGCTCGCCCCGGTGATCACCACAACCTGACGATGAGTCATACCTGACCTCAGCTTCCCGTCGACCAGCGCTTCTGCTTCAGGGATGCCCACCGACAGGCGGCCGTACGCGTGACCCGCTTTACCCAGTTTGCGGGATCGCTCCTGGCCGGCTCGGAACGGTTGGCCATCGCAGCTCGATCAGCACCGCGCAGCTACCAGCCTGGCCATGACTAGGCGAATCGCTAGGCGCGGCCCGCCATGTCGCGTAAAACATATTGCAGAATGCCGCCGTGGCGGTAGTACTCAGCTTCGCCGGGGGTGTCGATGCGCAGTACGGCGTCGAAATCAACCGGATCGGCCCCTTCACGGGTGGCTTTGATCTGCACCGTCGCTGGGATAGAGCCATTATTCAGAGCGGTGACGCCGGAGATGTCGAATGTTTCGGTACCGTCGAGACCCAATGACGAGGCCGATTCGCCGGCTGGAAACTGCAATGGGAGCACGCCCATTCCGATCAGGTTGGAGCGGTGGATGCGCTCGAAGGATTCGGCCAACACCGCCTGCACTCCCAGCAATCGGGTGCCCTTGGCCGCCCAGTCCCGCGAAGAACCCGAACCGTATTCCTTGCCCCCGACGATCAGTAGCGGAATCCCATTGGCGGCGTAATGTTGAGCCGCGTCATATATCGGGACCGGTTGGTCACCGTCGGATTCCGTGGTGAAGTCGCGGGTGTAGCCGCCACTGGTGTTGTTAAGCAGTAAGTTCCGCAGTCGGATGTTGGCGAAGGTACCGCGGATCATTACCTCGTGATTGCCCCGGCGAGATCCATAGGAATTGAAGTTTTTACGCTCCACACCTCGCTCAGCCAGGTAGCGGCCAGCCGGGGAATCCGCCTTGATCGTGCCGGCCGGTGAGATGTGGTCGGTGGTCACCGAGTCTCCGAGCAGCACCAACACTCGCGCGGCCGAAATGTCGCGCACCGGCGGCGCCTGCGCGGTCATGCCGTCGAAATACGGAGGCTTGCGGACGTAGGTCGATTCCGGATCCCAGGTGAAGGTCTCGCCCTCCGGCGTGGGGAGTGACTGCCAGCGAGCATCACCGGCGAAGACGTCAGCGTAATCTTTGGCGAACATCTCCTGGCTGATCGTGGATTCGATCACCTTCTGAATTTCCTCTGGCGCGGGCCAGATGTCCGTAAGATAGACCGGCTGGCCGTCGCGGTCGTGCCCCAGCGGGTCGCTGGCGAAGTCGATATCCATCGTTCCGGCCAGCGCATAGGCGATCACCAGCGGCGGCGAGGCGAGATAGTTCATCGTGACGTCCGGGTTGATCCGGCCCTCGAAGTTGCGATTACCGGACAGCACACTGACTACAGCGAGATCGGCGTCATGAACGGCTTGGTGGACCTCTTCGGGAAGCGGGCCGGAATTGCCGATACAGGTTGTGCAGCCGTACCCGACCAGGTGATAGCCAAGCTTTTCCAGGTATGGCCACAGAGCAGCCTTCTCGTAATAGTCCGTGACCACCTGGGACCCCGGCGCCATCGACGTCTTCACCCATGGCTTGACGGTCAGGCCCCGTTCGACGGCGTTGCGGGCTAGCAGCGCGGCGCCGATCATCACTGATGGGTTGGACGTGTTGGTGCACGAGGTGATCGAAGCGATCACCACCGCACCGTGGTCGATCTCGTAGCCAGCGCCCTTGGATGGCCGCACTGGCGTCGGAGAGCTGGCACGGCCCGACGCGTCGGCGGCGGGAGAGGTCGCTTTGTACGGTACTTCGGCGCCGTTACCGCCGCTCACCGCGGGAGCGTCGCTGGCCGGAAAGGATTCGGCGCCGGCCTCGTCGACCGGGCACTCGGTAGCGCACGTGTAGCCGACGAGCGCGCGGCGAAACGCCGGCTTGGCGTCGGTCAGTGAGATCCGGTCCTGCGGGCGCTTGGGCCCGGCGATGGAGGGCACCACGGTGGACAGGTCCAGCTCCAGGTACTCGGAGTAGGTGGCCTCCCGGTGCGGGTCGTGCCAGAGGCCCTGTTCCTTGGCGTAGGCCTCGACCAACGCAAGCTGCTCGGCGGGGCGACCGGTCAACGTCAAGTAGCGGACGGTCTCCTGATCAATCGGGAAGATCGCGCAGGTGGAGCCGAACTCCGGACTCATGTTGCCGATGGTGGCGCGGTTGGCCAGCGGCACCGCAGCCACACCCTCGCCGTAGAATTCGACGAACTTCCCGACCACGCCGTATCGGCGAAGCATCTCGGTCAGGGTGAGCACGACATCGGTCGCGGTTGCCCCCGGCGGGATGGACCCGGTGAGTTTGCACCCGATCACCTGCGGGATGAGCATCGACACTGGCTGACCCAGCATCGCTGCTTCGGCCTCAATTCCACCCACGCCCCAGCCCAACACGCCGAGCCCATTGACCATCGTGGTGTGGCTGTCGGTGCCCACCACGGTGTCCGGATATGCCTGGCCGTTGCGGATCATTACGGTACGGGCCAGATGCTCGATGTTGACTTGGTGCACAATGCCGGTCCCCGGCGGGACTACCTTCAACTCGTCGAAGGCACCCTGGCCCCAGCGCAGGAACTGGTAGCGCTCCCAGTTTCGCTGGTACTCCAGGTCGACATTGCGCTCGAAGGCGTCCGGACGGCCGAACACATCGGCGATCACCGAGTGATCGATGACCAGCTCGGCAGGCGCCAGCGGATTGACCGCATGCGGATCGCCACCCAGGGCTGTGACCGCCTCGCGCATCGTGGCCAGATCGACCAGGCAGGGCACTCCAGTGAAATCTTGCATGATGACGCGGGCGGGAGTGAACTGGATCTCAGTGGAGCACTGTGCCTGCGCGTCCCAACCGGCGAGCGCCGCGATGTGTTCGGCCGTGACACGCCCACCGACAGTGTCTGATTCCCAGCGCAGCAGGTTCTCCAGCAGCACCTTCAAGCTGTACGGCAGGGCACGCCACCGGGTACCGAGGCGCCGGTCCAACTCGGCCAACCGGAACACCTCGTAGCGGGCGGATCCGACGGACAGGGTGCCGCGGGTGCCGAAGCTGTCGGCGCTGGCTGCTGGGTGGGTCATCGACACCTCCTTGGGAGAGGGCTAACGCGGTGCCCTACACCGTGACTCTACGTCTGAGCATCCGCCGGGGTGATCAGCGGGCGCGGCCTTAACGATCAGGTGAAGTGCACGAAGCATCCTGGTAACACGTCATACCCTGGGTCTCTTTGGTAATGAGAACACGCCGGAGGTGGCAACCATGCGGGTGCCTTTGACCGTCGCTGACTTCCTGGCCCGCGGCGAGACGGCGTTCGCCCAGTCGACCGCAGTGGTCGACGACCCCGATCAACCGGCCGCCCCGGTGCCCACGTCGAGCTTCCAGGAGCTGGGCAGCAGGGTCCGCGCCTGGCAGGCGGGCCTGGACGCGCTCGGTCTGGGTCCAGGACAGCGGGTCGCCGTTGTCAGCCACAACTCGACGCGGCTGCTCGAGCTACTGCATGCGGTCCCCGCCAGCGGCCGCATCTGCGTGCCGGTGAACTTCCGGCTGCACGCTGACGAGGTGAACTACATCGTGTCGCACAGCGGCGCGTCGGTGCTGCTGGTCGACCCGGAACTCGACGACGCCCTCAAAGCGGTGGCCGCGCCACACCGGTTCGTACTGGGCACCGAGACCGACGAGCAGGTGATGCGCTTCGACACCGAGCCGCAGCTGTGGGCCGAGCCTGACGAGGACGCCACGGCGACGATCAACTACACCTCGGGCACAACCGCCCGGCCCAAAGGAGTGCAGCTGACCCATCGCAACATCTGGATCAACGCGGTGACCTTCGCCATGCACACACGTGTCTGGGAACGTGACGTCTACCTGCACACCTTGCCGATGTTCCATTGCAACGGCTGGGGCATGCCCTTCGGCCTTGTCGGGTTGGGAGCCAAGCAGATCGTCCAACGCAGGATTGATGGCGCCGAGATCCTGCGGCGGATCGACCAGCACGGCGTGACGCTGATGTGTGGCGCCCCCGCGGTGTGGAACGCGGTGCTCGACGCCGCTACGAGCTGGGATGGCGAGATTCCGGGGCGAGGGCGGGTGCGGTTGGTCTGCGCGGGTGCGCCGCCGCCCACCAGGCTGATCCAACGGGTCGGCGAGGAACTCGGTTGGGAGTTCATGCAGCTCTACGGGCTGTCCGAGACCGCGCCATTGTTGACCTTCAACCGCGGCGGACCGGCCGATGATGAGCTGCCCGCTGCTGATCGCGCCCGCCGGCTGTCCCGGGCCGGTGCCCCAGCGCTCGGCGTGCAACTGCGTACCTCCGAGTCCGGAGAGGTCTTGGCCCGCTCCAATGTCGTGATGGCCGGTTACTGGGACAGCCCGCAGGCCAGCAGCGAAGTGCTCGTGGACGGCTGGTTTCACACCGGCGATGGCGGGCAGGTGGATGACCAGGGCTACTTGTCCATTATTGACCGGAAAAAGGATGTGATCATCACCGGCGGTGAGAACGTCTCTTCCATCGAGGTGGAGGACTGCCTGTTCAGTCACCCGGCCGTGGCCGAGGTCGCGGTGATCGGCGCGCCGTCGGAACGATGGGGTGAGACGGTCAAAGCGCTGGTCGTCGTGGCCGCGGGGCAGCAGGTCACCGAGCACGAGCTGATCGCCTACTGCAAGGAACGGCTAGCCGGCTTTAAGGCACCGACATCGGTGGAGTTTCGCGAGGCTATTCCGCGTACCGCCACTGGCAAGATCCAGAAGTTCAAGCTGCGCCAGGAGTATTGGGAGGGCCGGGAGCGGCAGGTGAACTGACCTGCCCCGGTCGCCCCTCCTGTCACTAGCTGTGACGCCCCCCCTGTATTAGCCCATGTGGCTGATGTTGCGTAAGTTGCCTATGGGCTTGTTGGTGTTTGTGAGGGGCTCGTGACAGAGTGCACCCGCATGCCTACTTGACGAAATCCGCTGGCGTCAGAGCGGACTGGCGCCTGCCGAGGCCACCGGGGAAGGAGTGAGGTGTGAGCGTCCGGAGTCGACGTCACCTCGCCGGCCATGGGTTTGTCGCAGTGATGCTTGCGGTGCTGGCACTAGTGGGTCACCCGGCCGTTGGACAAGCGCTGCCGCCGCCTCCGCCCAATCCCAGCGACGACGATCTCAAATCCAGTCAGGGCCACGTCGACGCGACCGCGACCCGGGTAGGCCAATTAGCCAACCAGGTCGCCCAGGCGGACGCCGACCTGCTGGCAAGTCAATCGCAGGTGGAGCTCCGGCACGAGCAGGCCAACAAGGCGCTGATCAACCTGCAGGCTGCGGACAACGCCGCAACCGCGGCGAATCTCGCAGCAGACAGCGCCCGCGCCGAAGCCGATGCGGCGGCGGCCCAGATCGCGGTGGCGCATAAGGATCTCGACCAGTTCGCGGCCGCGAGTTTTCGTCAGGGCAACACCGTGGGATCGCTGTCGGCCTTCCTCGGCTCGACCAGTCCGAAGGACCTCCTCGCCAGGGCCGAGCTGCTGGATGCGGTGGGAGGGGCTCAGCTACACGCGGTGGACAACATGCGGCGAGCCCGCGTCGATGCCGCAAATAAGGACTCTCAGACCCGGGCGGCCCTGGCAGCGGCTCAGGCCGCCAAGCATGCTGCTACTGACGCCAAAACGGCGCTGGACACCGCCTACCGCGTGGCCATCGATACGGAGGCAGCGCAATCCGCAAAATCCACCGCCCTGCAGAATCACAAGTCCGATCTTGAGCGGCAACTCTTCGATGCGCAAAACGCCGTAGCCGGACTGCGCGGGCAGCGGCAGCGCTACGACCAGTGGCGAGTGGAACGCGATCGCGAACAGGCGGCGGCGGCTGCGGCCGCTGCCGCCGCCGCCGAGAGAAGTTCCGCGGTCACCGGCGGCAGCTCTCGGGTGGCCACCAGCTCTGTCCAGTCGGTAATCAACCGGGCGATGGCTCAGCTGGGCGTGCGCTATTCGTGGGGTGGCGGCAACGCCGACGGACCCACGGTCGGCGTTCGCGACGGCGGCGTCGCGGACACCTACGGCGACTACCGCAGGGTAGGCTTCGACTGCTCCGGCCTGATGATCTACGCGTTCTCACACGCGCTCGGTGGATCGCTACCGCACTACACCGGCTTTCAGTACAACACCGGCCGCAAAGTACCGCTGGCCCAGAAACGCCCGGGGGATATGCTCTTCTGGAGCACCGACGGCGACATTCACCATGTGGCGCTCTATATCGGCGGCGAACAGATGATTGAGGCGCCATACTCCGGAGCCGCGGTCCGGGTCACTTCGGTTCGCTACAGCGGTATCATGCCCTACGCCGTCCGGGTGCTCTGACTACCTTCACAGCCGCCACACCGGTGCGGCGGTTGGGTCTGGCTGGACCCTGTGGATCTGCTGCAGTCGATCTGCGCCCGAGTCAGATTGGTGCCCAGTCGGATCCGTTGCGAGGAGGAGCCCGTGAGTAAGGCCGACGGCGGGGCCGACCTGCCAGCGTCCGGCCGGCCGGCCCATCCCGGCCGAGTAGCCACCCCAGCCAGGGACGCGCAGCTCATCGAGCGGACGGCCTTCGAGATCCAGCGGGTGATCGTAGGTCAGGATCGCTTGGTCGAGCGGATGCTGGTCGGCTTGCTGGCCCGCGGCCACCTGCTGCTCGAGGGCGTGCCGGGAGTGGCCAAGACCCTCGCTGTGGAGACCACCGCCCGGGTAGTGGGCGGTTCGTTCTCGCGCATCCAGTTCACTCCTGACTTGGTTCCCGCCGACATCCTCGGCACCCGGATCTACCGGCAGGGCAGGGAGCAGTTCGACGTTGAGCTGGGGCCGGTGGTGGCGAACTTCGTACTCGCCGATGAGATCAACCGTGCCCCGGCCAAGGTGCAGTCGGCGTTGCTGGAGGTAATGGCCGAACGCCACGTGTCCATCGGTGGCACCACCTACCCGATGCCCACGCCATTTCTCGTGCTGGCCACCCAGAACCCCATCGAGAACGAGGGCGTCTACCCACTTCCCGAGGCACAACGTGACCGGTTCCTGTTCAAGATCCAGGTGGAATACCCGACGGTAGAGGAGGAGCGCGAGATCATCTACCGGATGGGTGTGCATCCTCCCGAGCCGAACCAGGTGCTGGACCCCGCCGAGCTGATCCGGCTGCAAGAGGTCGCCGCACAGGTGTTCGTGCATCACGCACTGGTCGACTATGTGGTGCGACTGGTCCTCGCCACTCGGACACCAGCCGAGCACGGCCTGTCCGACGTGGCCGGCTGGGTCGCCTACGGCGCCTCCCCACGGGCCAGCCTGGGTATCGTCGCGGCAGCCCGAGCGTTGGCGTTGATCCGCGGGCGGGACTACGTCTTGCCGCAGGATGTGGTGGACGTATCGGCTGACGTGCTGCGACACCGCCTAGTGCTGTCCTACGATGCGCTGGCCGACGGTGTGCCGGTCGAACACATCGTCACCCGGGTACTCCAAACCGTGCCGCTGCCACAGGTGTCCGCCCGCCCACAAAGCACCGGCCCGGTTGCCGCTGATCCAGGAACGCCTGCCGGGGTCGCGGGCCCGAGCTGACTGACCGGATGACTGCGCACAACGACTGGGGGCAGCGGCACCATTGGGCGCCGCCGGCGCTACGCGAGGGGCGCATGGAGGCCGGGCTACGCGCGTTGGAGCTCACCGTGCGGCGCCGATTGGACGGGCTGCTACAGGGCAATCACCTCGGCTTGGTGCCGGGGCCGGGCACCGAGCCGGGAGAGGCCAGGCGATACCAGCCGGGCGACGACGTCCGGCGGATGGACTGGGCGGTTACCGCGCGCACCACCGAGCCGCACATCCGCGATACCGTCGCCGACCGTGAACTGGAAACGTGGCTGGCCGTGGATCTGTCGGCCAGCCTGGACTTCGGTACCGCGGAGTGTGACAAGCGGGAGCTTGCGGTAGCCGCCTGCGCCGCCGTAACACATCTGACTCGGGGTGGTGGGAACCGGATCGGTGCTGTGGTGAGCACCGGCGCCGAGGTGTTGCGGGTACCCGCCCGCGGTGGTCAGCCGCATGCCCGCGGAATGATCCGCCGGATCGCCGAGGTGCCGCGCGCCACCGAAGGTACCCGCGGAGACCTCGCCGGAATACTCGAGCAGCTGCGCCGTCCACCGCGTCGGCGCGGTCTGGTCACGGTGATCTCGGACTTCCTCGGTCCACGATCTGGGGATGTGTTCGACTGGGAGCGGCCCCTTCGCGGGTTGACCGGCCGGCACGACCTGATCGCGATCGAAGTCCTGGACCCACGCGACCTCGAGCTGCCCGACATGGGCACCGTTGTGCTCGCGGATCCAGAGACCGGGCGGCAGAAGGAGGTCGTGACCACCCCGCTGCTGCGCCGGGAGTTCGCCGCGGCAGCGGCCGCGCATCGCGACGAGGTAGCCGCGACGCTGCGCCGATGCGGTGCTGGGCAGCTGACGCTGCGCACCGACTCGGACTGGGTGTCCGACATTGTTCGCTTCGCAGTCAACCGCAAGCGGCACTGGTCGGGCGGTGGCACATGAGCCTGACCGGCTTCACCAGTCCGCTGTGGTTCCTGCTGCTGGTGGTGGTCGCTGCGCTGGCGGTCGGCTACGTGTGGATGCAGCGCCGACGGCGTAGGCAGGTGCTGCGCTTTGCCAATCTCGCCATGCTGGAACGGGTCGCGCCGAAGAGCCAGGGCTGGTACCGGCACCTCCCGGTGGCGCTGCTTCTCGCTGCCCTGGTGCTGTTCACCATCGCGTTGGCCGGTCCCACCGCGGAGCAGAAGGTGCCACGCAACCGGGCGACCGTCATGTTGGTGATAGACGTGTCGCTGTCCATGCGGGCTACTGATATCGAACCGACCAGAATCGCCGCAGCGCAGCGGGAGGCGAAGAGATTCGCCCACGACCTCACCCCGGGGGTAAACCTGGGGCTGGTGTCGTTCGCAGGTTCGGCGACCGTACTGGTGTCGCCGACCACTGAGCGGGCCTCGGTGATGCGGGCCATCGACAACCTCAAGCTTGCCGAAGCGACCGGCACCGGTGAGGCGATCTTCGCTGCGCTGTCCTCGATCGAGGCCTTCGGCGCCGTGGTCCCCGATGTCCAGGGACCGCCACCGGCGCGCATCGTGCTGCTCACCGACGGCAAACAGACGGTGCCGACCCCGGACGGCGACGACTCTCGTGGCGGGTTCACCGCGGCTCGCGCCGCGGCCACAGCCAAGGTCCCGATTTCGGCGATCTCCTTCGGCACTGCGTACGGTCAGGTGGAAATCAATGGGGAGCGCCAGCCGGTTCCCGCCGACGATGACTCGATCCGAAGGATCGCGGACTTGTCCGGCGGCCAGTTCTACGACGCTGCCAGCGCTGGCCAGCTCAGCGATGTCGTGAGCACTCTCGGCGAGCAGATCGGCTATGAGACCAAGCGAGCCGACGCGAGTAAGCCATGGCTGATCGCGGGCACCCTGTTCGCGATAATCGCTGCCGCGGGCGCGTTAGCCATCGGTCAACGACTGCCCTGAGTATGGGAGGCTCGTGCCCTCACAAGCCCGACCGTAGGGAGCACAGGTGGCCCGTTCCGTTCTTGTCACCGGGGGCAACCGTGGTATTGGGCTGGCCATCGCTCATGCGTTCGCCAAGCAGGGCGATCGAGTCGCTGTGACACACCGCGGATCCGGCGTGCCCGACGAGGTACTCGGAGTGCGCTGTGACGTCACCGACGGCGCGGCCGTGGAGGCGGCGTTCGCCGTGGCTGAGCAGGCGCACGGGCCGATCGAAGTGCTCGTCTCCAATGCTGGGATCACCGACGACACCCTGCTGCTCCGGATGACCGAGGACCAGTTTTCCCGGGTCCTCGACACCAACCTCACCGGCGCGTACCGGGTGGCCAAGCGCGCCGCCAAGAGCATGCTGCGGGCCCGGTGGGGGCGGATGGTGTTCATCTCCTCGGTAGTGGCGCTGTCCGGCGCGCCCGGCCAGGTGAACTATGCGGCCAGCAAGGCGGGGCTGATCGGCGTCGCCCGATCCATCGCACGTGAGCTGGGTTCCCGGTCGATCACCGCGAACGTCGTCGCGCCCGGCTATGTCGACACCGAAATGACTGCGGACATCAACCAAGCACGCCGGAATGAGATTTTGAGTTCGATCCCACTGCGGCGCCAAGCTACCCCTGAGGAGGTCGCCGCGGTCGTCACCTTCCTCGCTTCAGACGCGGCCGGATACATCACCGGGGCGGTGTTGCCGGTCGACGGCGGCCTGGGAATGGGTCATTGATCAGGGGAGAGGACAACAGGTGGCGGGTCTGCTCGACGGCAAGCGGCTGCTGATCACAGGTGTGATCACTGACGCCTCGATCGCATTTCATGTGGCCCGGGTGGCGCAGGAGCAGGGCGCCCAGGTGGTACTCACCGGATACGGCCGGTTGCGCCTGGTGGAGCGGATCGCGCAGCGGCTTCCCCAGCCGGCTCCGGTACTGGAGCTCGACGTGGCCGACCAGGGCCAGTTGGACTCGCTCGCGCAGCGACTCGGTGAGCACGTCGACGGGCTGGACGGAGTGCTGCACTCCATCGGTTTCGCCCCGGCGTCCTGCCTGGGAGGCGAGTTCCTCAACGCGCCGTGGGAGGACGTGGCCACCGCGCTGCACGTCTCGGCCTACTCGCTGAAGTCACTGGCGATGGCGTGCCTCCCGCTGCTGGGCTCGGGTTCCTCGATCGTCGGGATGGACTTCGACAACCGGCAGGCCTGGCCGGCCTATGACTGGATGGGAGTCGCGAAATCGGCGCTGGAGTCGGTGTGCCGCTACCTCGCCCGTGACCTCGGCCCGCACGGCGTCCGGGTCAACCTGGTGGCGGCCGGCCCGGTGCGCACCTTGGCGGCCAAGTCCATCCCCGGCTTCGCCGCATTCGAGAACGCTTGGAACGGTCGCGCTCCGCTGGGCTGGAACATCGACGATCCGACCCCCGTGGCTCGCACGGTCTGCGCGCTGCTGTCCGACTGGCTACCTGCCACCACCGGCTCGATGGTGTGGGCCGACGGCGGCTTCCACGCCATCGGCGTCTAGGTATGCAGCAGATCTCGGCGTTGACCGACGCGCTGCTGGTGTTGTCCTTCGGCGGGCCCGAGGGACCCGACGAGGTACGGCCGTTCCTGGAGAACGTCACTCGTGGCCGGGTTGTACCGCCGCAGCGCTTGGATGAGGTTGCGCAGCATTACCTGCACTTCGGGGGAGTGTCGCCGATCAACCGATGCAACCGCACCCTGATCATCGCAATCGAGCAAGCGCTCGCCACCGCAGGGCTGGACCTGCCGGTGTACTTCGGGAACCGAAACTGGCACCCGATGGTGGAAGACACCGTCGTAGCGATGACAGCCGATGGGGTGCGCCGCGCAGTGGTGTTCGCCACCTCCGCGTGGGCTGGGTACTCGGGTTGCCGGCAGTACCACGAGGACATCGCTCGAGCCCGACTCGCCGTCGGGCCCGGGGCACCCGAGTTGGTCAAGCTGAGGCAGTTCTTCGATCATCCATTGTTCATCGCGGCGTGCGCCGACGCGCTGCGTACCGCACGCGAACAGGCCGATCCCTCCGCCCGGGTGGTGTTCACGGCGCATTCGGTGCCCCTGGCCGCGGACGCCGCTGCCGGGCTTGCTGCGGAGCGCGGTCACCGGTACTCCCGGCAGGTCACCGAGGCCGCCCGGCTGGTCGCCGCGGCGGTGGGGGTGGACTCCTACGACGTGGTGTGGCAATCCCGTTCCGGGCCGCCGCAAGTGCCCTGGCTCGAACCAGACGTCATCGACCATCTCGACACGCTGCATGCCCAGGGCGTGCCCGGCGTCGTGGTGGCACCCGTCGGTTTTGTCTCTGACCACCTGGAAGTGGTGTGGGACCTCGATCAGGAGGCACGGCAGCGGGCGGCCTCGC
Organism: Pseudonocardiales bacterium; assembly: GCA_025465385.1. GTDB lineage: Bacteria > Actinomycetota > Actinomycetes > Mycobacteriales > Pseudonocardiaceae. Next base: position 11,520 of record JAODNG010000435.1, on the reverse strand, counting down.
TCGGCATGGACTTCGTGCGCGCCGCCACCCCGGCTACCGACCCGCGCTTCGCCGAGATGGTGGTGGAGCTAGTCGCCGAGCAGGTCCGTAACGCACCCGCCCGCCGATGCTCGCAGGTGCCGGCAGCCGGTCAAGGCGTCAACGGAATGCCCTGCGTGGCGCACTGTTGTGAACCGGTGCGGTAGACCTCGAAACCAGGTGGTACACCTAGGCGCTAGCCATCCGCGAGACCGCGCTTACCCGTCGCCTGCTCTTACGTCGACGAGAAGTCGACACCGGCTTCACCGCGCTGGTGAGAGGCCGCTTAGCGACGGCCAGCGCGGGGGGTTAGGGCTCGGACCGCTTCCGCCACCGCGGAGCGGCGAGCTTCGCGTACCGCGGTGAACAGGGGTCGCAGCGCAGCGGAACGGGCCGCCGCCACCGAGGCGGACAGCGCACCGCCGAGGTTGTCGGTGTCCGCCGCGCGCAGGATCGCCTCCACCTCGTCGGCCTGCTCGAGGACCCGTAGCGCGCGGGGCGGGGTGCCCTCGGGCCATGGCGGGCGGACCCGGAGCTCCAAGGCTTCGGCGATCTCGGCGCGCACGCCGGGCCGGTGCCGGGCCAGGTCGAGCTCCACCAGAGTCGTTGCCGCCTGGCGCACCGCGCCGCGCAGCCCATGCTCGGCATCCGGCAGTTCAGGTTCGGGGGCGGGGGGCAGCGGACCACTGGCGAACACCGTCCAGCGAAGCACTCCCTCGGCGACCGTGTCCGGCACCGCCGCCAGTTCCGCGCCGGTAAAGACGGCGACCTCACCGCTGCGCAGCGCCGCTGCCGCGAGCGGTCCCTCCGGAGGCAGCCCGCGGACGTCACCGGGCACCGGCAACAACAGCTGGCCGACGCCCGCTCCAGCCCGTCGCGCCGTGGCCAGCATACCGACCACAGAGGTCGGGACTTCATCGGGTGCGGGCAGATCAAGCTGCCGTGCGGTGGCCTCGTCTACAGCCACCACCTCGTGCAGACCCGCCCAGGTGTGCAGACCGTCGATCACAGCGTCAGGGGCGGCGCAGCCGTGCAGCCAGGCCGAGGCCCACACGGTGAATGTCGCGCTGGGACATGGCACGGAGTAGGAGCGTAGAACGCGGACTCGCAAGATGCACACCCGGCGTGGCTGCGCCGTGGAATTCAGACCCGCGGTTACCGTCGAACCCATGCGCTCCCGTGACCTACCGAGCAGCTCACCGGGTCGTAGCGCACGCTATGGACCGGACGTGCTGCAGCAGCCACGCCGACGCCGCGAGGTGCCGCAGCTGCCCGCCGAGGCGGGTGTGGTGGTGGAGGATGCCGCGAGCGGGTTCTGCGGCGCGGTACTCCGCTGCGCAGGCGACGCGGTGGAACTTCAGGATGCCCGGGGTGTGGTCCGGTCGTTTCCCCTTCGACGTGCCGCGTTCCTGGTCGACGGCGATCCGGTCACGCTGGTCCGCCCCGCGCAGCAGCCCACCGCGGCCGTGATCCGGTCAGCATCCGGGTCGGTTCGGGTGGCGCGGACACGGGCCCGGACTGCCCGCGCCAGCCGGATCTGGGTGGAGGGCAAGCACGACGCGGAGCTTGTAGAACGGGTCTGGGGCCACGATCTACGGGTGGACGGTGTGGTCGTGGAGCCACTCGACGGTGTGGATTACCTGGCCGACCGGATCGCGGAGTTCGATCCCGCCCCGGACCGCCGGCTCGGCGTGCTGGTCGATCACCTGGTCGCCGGTAGCAAGGAAAGCCGGCTCGTGGCGGCGGTGCGCTCGCCGCACGTGCTGGTGACCGGCCACCCTTATGTCGACATCTGGCAGGCTGTGCGACCCGCGACGCTGCGCATCCGGGGCTGGCCTGACGTCCCGCACGGGGTGCCGTGGAAGGAAGGCGTGTGCCGGGCGCTGGGTTGGGTGGACGGGACCGGGTTCGCGGACCCGGTGCAGGGATGGGCACGGGTCCTGGGCGCCGTGGATAGCTTCCGCGATCTTGAGCCGGCCCTGCTGGGTGCCGTCGAGCAGCTCATCGACTTCGTCACTGTCGAGTAGCGAAACCCGCTCACGATCACTGCAGAATCCAGCCCGAAGATCTGTCAAGATGGGCATATGGCCGCTGTCGTGTGGCTCGTTGTGGGGCTGCTACTGATCGCTGCCGAGGTACTGACCAGTGGCTTCGTGCTGATCATGTTCGGGATGGGGGCACTGGTGGCCGCAGGGTTCGCGGCGTTGGGCGCTGGGCCATTGGCGGAGGTCGCCGCTTTCGGCGGCACCGCGGTGGCTCTGATCACCGTGGCCCGCCCAGTACTCAAGCGCCGGCTGTATACCGCCCACGTGCTGACTAACGTCGAGGCATTGATCGGCGATAGGGCGATTGTGGTGAGCACCGTTGACGCGCGCGGCGGCAAGATCAAGTTGCGCGGGGAGTTCTGGTCCGCGCGGGCGTTCGACGAGACCGAGGTGCTGGAGCCCGGCCACGCGGTGACGGTGATGTCCATCTCCGGCGCCACTGCCGTCGTTTTGGGGGAGCCTTCATGAGCGTTGCTCTGCTCGTGGTGATAGCGGTGATCGTGCTGGCGATCGTCGCCACCGTTGTCAAGTCCGTGGTGGTGATTCCGCAGGCGTCCGCTGCGGTCGTCGAGCGGCTCGGCCGCTACCGCGGTACGTTCACCCCCGGCCTGAACTTCCTGGTGCCGTTCATCGACCGGATCCGGGACCGGATCGATCTGCGCGAGCAGGTGGTGTCCTTCCCGCCGCAATCGGTGATCACTAAGGACAACCTGACAGTGGACATCGACACCGTCGTGTACTTCCAGGTGACCAACCCGAAGGACGCGGTATACGAAATCTCCAACTACATCGCGGCAGTCGAGCAGCTGGCCACCACCACGCTGCGAAACGTCGTCGGTGGGATGAGTCTTGAGGACACCCTGACCTCCCGCGATTTCATCAACGGGCAGCTGTCCGGAGTGCTCGACGAGGCGACCGGGCGGTGGGGGATCCGGGTAGGGCGCGTCGAGCTCAAGGCGATCGACCCACCGCCGTCCATCCAGGACTCGATGGAGAAGCAGATGCGCGCAGATCGGGAGAAGCGCGCCACCATCCTCACTGCCGAGGGCCAGCGCGAATCGGCGATCAAAACCGCGGAGGGCCAGAAGCAGGCCTCTATCCTCTCCGCTGAGGGCGCCAAGCAAGCCGCGATCCTCACCGCGGAAGCTGAGCGACAGTCTCGTATCCTGCGCGCCCAGGGCGAACGGGCCGCGAGGTACCTGCAGGCGCAGGGTCAGGCCAAGGCGATCGAGAAGGTGTTCGCCGCGATCAAAGAAGGTCGCCCGACGCCGGAGTTGTTGGCTTATCAGTACCTGCAGACGCTGCCGCAGATGGCCCAGGGCGATGCGAACAAGGTCTGGATCGTGCCCAGCGACTTCGGCAAGGCCCTCGAAGGGTTCACCAAGATGCTCGGGGCGCCGGGGGATGACGGGGTGTTCCGGTACGAACCAAGCCGGGAATACGTGGCCGCCAGCCGGCCAGAGGACGACGACGAGGCCGTTGCCGGGTGGTTCGACACCGCCACCGACCCGGACGTGGCGGCTGCGGTGCGGGCCGCGGAGGAAGTCGCCCGCAGGGAGGTGCCACCCCCGGATGTCGGGACGGCCCCGTTGCTGGGGCCCTCGGTACGGCCGGCGTTCAGCGGCCAACCCGGCACGGCGCACCATGTGCCCCGTCCGCAGTCATCCCCGACCGGACCACCCGATTCGGCCGGGGATGACCCGTTAGCGGAGCAATAACGGAGGTCGCCGGTAGACCCACGGCTCGACCTGCTCGTAGGCCGCGCATGCGGCGAGCACTCGGTCGTCGGCGTGGCGCGGCCCCACCACCTGCAATCCGATCGGCATTCCAGCGCTGGTCCATCCGCATGGCACGCTCGCGGCGGGTTGCTGGGTCATGTTGAACGGGTAGGTGAACGGCGTCCAGCTGGTCCACCGCTGCGAGTGCCACCCAATCGGCACCTCCTCACCCGCGACGAAGGGCGTGATCGGAACCGTCGGGGTGAGTAACAGGTCATAGCGTTCGTGGAAAGCGCCCATCGTGGCGCCCATCGCCATCCTGGTCGCGGTGGCGGTCAGGTAGTCCAGCGCGGAGTAGCGCTGGCCCTGTGTGACGATCTCCTGCAGCGCCGGTTCCATAAGATCGAGCTCCGGTTGCGTCATGCGCTCGACCGTCTTGGCCATTGCGGTGAACCAGAGCACCTGGAATTCCTGCGCGCAGTCAGCGAAACCCGGGTCGGCGAACTCGACCTCCGCGCCGAGGTGGCGGAACACCCCAGCGGCGGCCTGCACTGCATCGGCGACGTCCGGATCGACCTCGACATAGCCCAGCGTCGGGCTCACCGCGATCCGCAACCCCAGCACACCGTTGTCCAGCATGCTGGAATACGGGCGAGTGATAGGTGGTAGGGCGGACCAATCTCGCGGGTCGTAACCGGATACCGCATCAAGTAGCAGCGCGGTATCGGCCACCGTGCGGGCCATCGGGCCGGGACTGATCAAGGTGCCCAACGGACTTGCCGGCCAGTGCGGCACCCGGCCATAAGTCGGCTTGATCGCCACCGTGGCGGTGAACGATGCGGGGATGCGGACCGCACCACCCCCGTCGATGCCCATCGACAGCGGACCCATACCCAGGGCGACCGCTACCCCGCTGCCGCCGCTTGACCCGCCCGACGTCCGGCTGGTGTCCCAGGGATTGACCGTGACGCCGGTGAGCGGGCTGTCGGTGACGCACTTCCAGGCCAGCTCGGAGGTGGTCGTCTTGCCGAACAGGACCGCGCCGTGCTCGCGCAACCGGGCGACGGACGGACTGTCGAGCGGCCATTCCTGGTCCGGGGAGACCAACCTTGAACCACGCAGGGTCGGCCACCCCTGGGTGAGATACACGTCCTTGATCGACGTCGGCACGCCATCGAGCAGACCCTGCGGCAAGCCCTGCTGCCAGCGCAGCTGTGATGCCTTGGCGTCCTGGAGCGCACGGTCGACGTCCACCAAGCAAAAGGCTCGCACCTGGCCGTCGAGCTGATCGACACGATCCAGCACGGCCTGGGTGGCCTCGACCGGAGACAGCTCACCCGTGCGGTACGCCGCGACGAGCTGGACGGCGGTGAGATCCGCGGGACTGCTCATGGCCGCACCGCCAGGTACATCGGCGCCGGACTCATCAGGATGCAGCCTTCGTCTTGGCGACCGAGACGGGGGAGCGGGCCTCGACGATCAGGCCAATCATTCCGATCGCCGCGCCGGTCAGCGAAACCACGAGCAAGGCCGGCGAGGTAGTTCCAGTGAGTGCGTCGCCGAGCACCACCACCGCTACCGTGCCCGGCAGGACGCCCACGGTACCGGCCAGATAATGGTGGAACCGGATCGACGACAGCGCACAGCAGTAATTGAGTACCGAGAAGGGCACCGCCGGGATCAACCTCAGTGACGCCACTGCAAGCCAGCCTCGACGGCGCAACCGCGCATCGACCGCCCGCAGCACCTTGTGATCCAGATGGGGCAACACAAGTCCCCGAGCCAACCGGCGGACGAGACCGAAGGCCAGGACCGCGGACAGCGCCGTTGCCACCAGCGACAGAGCCACCCCCAGCACCGGTCCAAAGAGCAACCCGGCAGCGAGGGTGAACACCGTACGGGGGACCGGTGTCACCGTCACCAGGGTGTGTCCGAGCAAGAAGAGCAATGGCGCGGCGATGCCGACAGACTGCGACCAGTCACGCATGTGTGAAGGGCTGGGTACCGGCAGCACGACGGCAACGACGCAGGCCACTCCCAACACGAGCACTGTGACCAACAGGCGGGTGCGCAGTCCGCGGGGTGGCGTGCGGGCCAGGTCAGTCACGGCCGATCTCCTCCAGATGCGATGCAGCGCCGTGCCCCGCGCCAAGCGTACCGTCGCCCGGCGGCCGTGGGATTCGGCAGGATCCCAGCTGGAGGTCATGTGCTCGATGGGGTTACGCCCGGACTGTTCAGGCAGGTTTGATGTTGGCGTTGAGGTGAAAGACGTTGGCGGGGTCGTACTTGGCCTTGATCCGGGCCAGCCGCCCATACTTGGTCGGGCCGTAAGAGGCCCGCACCCGGTCCGCGTCGTTGTCCGTCATCGAGTTCACGTAGCCACCCGAGTCCCTGGCGAAGGGCCGTAACGCGCTCCACAACGACCGGACCCAGGCTCGGTCAGCGTTCAAGACCGCGGGGCTGGCACCGATGCCGGCGATGTTGACGACATATCGCGGCGAACGTCGACCACCGAAGGCCGTCTGCTCGTCGCCAACCGCCGAATACGCACCGTCCAGCCGGAAAATCAGGCAGAAGCTCATCGGCGAACGCTTTGCCGGCAGCTGAGTGACGATCCGCGAGATCACGTCGTCAGTCAGTTCGTCGAGGTAGATCACCTCCTGATAGCCGAGAAGTCCCCACGGCGCGGTCTCGTCGAGCGTCCGCTGCAAGGCCACATACGGGATCGGGGTGACGAGCTCGAACAGCGGCGGCAGGGCGTCACGGATCGGCGCAACGATGCGGGCGTGTTCCTCCGCGGAGGAGAACCCGACGATAATGAGCAGATAGCCGGGCGTGAAGTGGTACTGCGGAGGTACGAACGGTGCCGGCGGGGCATTGAGCCCGATCGCGATCTGAGCGCCGGCCTCGACGGGCAAGTTTGGGACGACGTCGCGGGCCAACCGCAGCACCTCCTCGCCCTGATCCATCCCCCAGAAAAACAATCCCAGGTGTACCTCTGGTCCGACCGGGAGCAGCTGGAATTCGAAAGTCGTGACGACGCCGAAGTTGCCGCCCCCGCCACGGAGCGCCCAGAACAGATCAGCGTGCTCGTCAGGGGAGGTACGCACGCAGCGGCCGTCGGCGAGCACGACATCTGCTGACACCAGGTTGTCGATGGTCAATCCCGCCTTGTGGGTCAACCATCCGATGCCGCCACCGAGTGTCAGCCCACCGACGCCTGTGTGGCTGATTACCCCGGTGGGTACCGCCAGCCCATGCACCTGGGTTGCCGCGTCGAGCTCTGCCACGGTGGCACCGCCGCCAACCCTGGCCAGCCCAGCGTCAGCACTAATTGAGACCTGGCGCATTGCGCTGAGGTCGATCATCAGTCCGTCATCACACACACCGGTCCCGGAGAAGGCATGACCCCCGCCGCGAACAGAGATTTCCAATTCTTGTTCCCGGGCGAAGGTGATCGCCGCCGCGATGTCGGCCGGCGACGCGCAGCGAGCGATCGCTAACGGATTGCGATCGATGTCGTTGTTCCACTGGATACGCGCGGTGTCATAGTCGGCATCCTCCGCCGTGATCACTTTCCCGGCCAGCACCGTGCGAAGTGCCTCCAGATGATGAGATGAGACTTGCATCATGAAACAGCTCCAGGGGCTTCGGGTGAGCACCTGGCGCTCGCCCGGTGCAGCTTCAGTTAGTTTGCCGTTGATCTAAGCGAGCCTGGCAGCCCTGCTCAGGCTGTGGCAACCACCATTCTCAAGACGACAAATGCGCACATCCCTCGACCTCAGAGCACGACTGGAGACGTTGACAACCGCACATTGCAATCGCATCCTGCCGATACTGTGAGTAGTTCGATGATGGCGGGAGGGGTGGCCGCGTCGAAACCACCCCTCCCTGGCCAACGGCACCGCACGTCGTCATCCAACGGCACCGCCGCGACTTATCAGCCCGACACAGAGCCGCCGGCACCGCCATCGGCGCTGCCGCCCGCGCCACCGATGCCGTCACCGGCACTGTTGGTCTGGTCACCAAACGCGTTGATATTCAGAGCGTTGATACCGAGGCCACCACGGCCTACGCCGCCCTCGCCACCCACGCCGCCGTTGCCGCCACGGCCGCCGCCCGAACCACCGGCGCTGAACAGCGACAGGACCGTACGGGCCGGCAGTAGCTCCACATGCTGCCCGTCGATCTCCACAAAACCCACCGCGTCAGACATGAAATCCTCCTAGGAAAAGTCGTCCCGGTACTAGCCGGGAAACACACCGCATCGGTGGCATTCCCGATTCGGCTTCCCATACCCTGCCCAGGTGTACCGCCACCGGCAATCAGTAGCCGCACGTAAATCTTCCCGGTTGGCTACGTAGCCTCGAGTCGTTTTCCGAATACGTAGCCGACAGCAACGGTGACGTAGGTGCTAGACCCCGAGTACCTACGCGCAACTGTGACGCCAGGATTACCGCTGTGTTATCACGCATTAGCTGCTTCGCCCGAGCCGATTTCATGTCGTCGCGATCATAGCGTTTTTCCCAACATTTTCAGCTGACCTAAAGCGCCCTCAATGGAGCTGCGGGGAGTGCGAATTATGTCGTCCAGGGCCCGCTGGATGGTGGAACCAATGCCGTGAATCGGCTGCATCCACGGGTCTTATGCTTCCAGTGTGACCACGCCGCGAGGGGTACCAGCGGTCGACGTGATCGTTGTCGGCGCAGGTCCGACAGGCCTGATGCTGGCCGGTGAGCTGGCACTGGCCGGGGTGGCCATCGAGGTGATCGAGCGGCAGGCCGTGCCGAGCGGCCAGTCCCGCGGCGGCGGGATCAATCCGCGCACATCAGAAGTGCTAGCGATGCGCGGCCTGCTCGATGCGGCGAACCAGCGTGCTGTCCGGAGGGAGTCGGCTGGCGGGCACTTTGCTGGCCTGCCGGTGCCGCTGGACGCGCGCCCATGGCGTACCCGCCACCCCAACGGTGTCCTCCTCCCGCAGGACCAGCTCGAGGAAGTGCTGGAGGACCACCTGCGTGCGCGGGGAGTGAGGGTTCGTCGCGGCACCGACTTGGTGGGTCTGGCCTGCGACGATGCCGGCGTCGAGGTCACCGTGTCGGGTGGTCGCGGTGAAAGCGTGCTGTGGGGCAGCTATCTCGTGGCGTGCGATGGCGGGCACAGCACTGTCCGAAAGCTGATCGGGATGGACTTCCCGGGTCGGGCCGGGACGCTGGCCGCGGTCAGTGCTGATGTGGAGCTGGCTGCCATGTCAACGACGGTGCCGCGGTCGGTGTCGCACATCAGCACGCTCACTCGAACTGGTGGTGGTTATTGGATGCTGATGCATCCGCTTGAGGAAGCCGGCGAAAGCACAGGGCTATACCGGGTCGTCTTCGGTGGCCCGGAGCAGGAAACGTTGCCCCGCCAGGCGCCGGTGACCGCGAATGAGGTGATCCGCGCGTTGACCGCCGTTCACGGCGCCGAGACCAAATTGAAAACACTGCGGTGGGGTAGTCGGTTCAGCGACGCAACCCGCCAGGTGAGCGCCTATCGGTGCGGCCGGATTCTGTTCGGCGGCGACGCTGCACATGTTCACTCGCCCATCGGCGGGCAGGGCGTCAATCTCGGCATCCAGGATGCGATGAACCTCGGCTGGAAACTCGCCGCACACATCCAGGACCGTGCCCCGGACGGCCTACTCGATAGTTATCACACCGAGCGCCACCCGGTGGGCGCGCGGGTACTCGCGATGACGCGCGCTCAAACCGTGTTGATGAGTCCGCCACCCGAAGCCGACGACGTACGGGCGCTGCGTGAGATCATCATCACTCTGGCGCGACTGCCCGACGCAAACCGTTATCTGGCCGGACTGATGTCCGGCCTCGACCTGCGCTATGACTTCGGCGACTCCGATCCGTTGGTCGGCGCCCGGATGGTCGACCTTTCGTTGGAGACCGAAGACGGCTTGACCACGGTCAGCACACTGCTGCGGTCCGGGCACGGTGTGCTCCTGCAACTCGGTGGACCAGCGTCATACCCGACGCCGACACCAGATGGCGTCGACCGCGTCATCGCTCGTGTGGTCGACTCGCCCGTAGGCGTCGCACTGGGTGCATCACCAGGTGCCGACCGCGTCCTGATCCGACCCGACGGGTACGTCTGCTGGGCAGGTGCCGGACCGGACTCGTCACCTGCGTCGGCGCTGCACCGCTGGTTCGGCCGCCCGGCCGGTCCGGGCCGCTCAGTGGGATCAGGCGGGGATGAAGGCGCCGTCCCGTAGGAGTGGGACAGCCCGCCGTTGTCAAGCTGGGCGGCAGTGCGGACGGCTCCCCGATGAGTAGGCCCTTCGTGAGACCGTCATCGCCCTCGGGTGAGGTGGGCGACGACGACCCGGCAGGATCGAGCAATGATTATCTGGGTCAACGGTCCCTTCGGCGCGGGCAAGACGACTCTGGTGGAGGAGCTCTCGAAACGTCTGGGCACGGCCGTGACGGTCGATCCGGAGCTCCTTGGATTCGTGCTCAAGAGAATGGTTCCGCCAGCGCCCACCGGGGACTTTCAGGATCTGCCGATCTAGCGCAGGCTGACCGTGCGGACGCTCCAGGAGATTCGTCGCGAATACGGTCGACCGCTGCTGGTCCCGATGACCCTGGTTGACCCGCAGTACCTCGATGAAATCTTCGGCAGCTTGCACATGGCTGGCGAGGATGTTCGGCATTTCTTCCTCTCCTTGAAGGTGCGTAGGAGAGCCACCGGCTCTTTGTCATAATGTCGCTTATCGGATCGTCGCTGTCGGTTCAGTCTTGGCCCGCCCTGACACCAGGTGCTCGGGCACCGTGAGTTTGCGCTCTGCCCAGCCCTGGCCAGCACCGCGCACCGGGCGCGGACCACCGCTGCGACATTGCCCCGATAGGCCGCCCGGTCGGCGCAGCGCCCCACGGTCGTAACCAACAAGGACCGATAATCCGGTGATGGATAGCGGAAACACGGCGTTCGTGCTCGTCTGCGCGGCGTTGGTGATGCTCATGACGCCGGGCCTAGCCTTCTTCTACGCCGGCATGGTGCGGGCCCGCAGCGCGCTCAACATGATGATGATGGGCATGGCGGCGCTCGGCGTCGTCGGGCTGATCTGGGTGTTGTTCGGCTTCTCGCTGGCGTTCGGTGACTCCCATGCCGGGCTGATCGGCGGGTTCGGCTTCGCCGGCTTGCGGGTGCCAGGGGTGGTGGTCGGGAAAGGTCTTCCGCTGGCGGCCTTCGCCATGTTCGAGCTGATGTTCGCGATCATCACCGCGGCGCTGCTGTCCGGAGCGATCGCCGACCGGGCGCGGTTCTGGTCCTGGACGGTGTTCATCGCGCTGTGGACGGTGGGGGTCTACGTGCCGCTGGCCCACTGGATCTTCGCGTTCGACGGTTTCTCCGGGGCCCACGGCGGCTGGCTGGCGAACCGGCTGGGCGTGCTGGACTTCGCTGGGGGCACGGCGGTCGAGGTCAACTCCGGCATGTCCGCGCTGGCGCTGGCGTTGGTCCTGGGCAGGCGCCGGGGCTGGCAGCGCGAGCCGATGCGCCCGCACAACCTGCCGGCCACGCTGCTCGGCGCCGGGTTGCTGTGGTTCGGCTGGTACGGCTTCAACGCGGGTTCGGCGCTCGCCGCAGGCGCGGTCGCGGCCAACGCGTTCCTTACCACCACGGTTGCGCCGGCGACTGCGGTGCTCAACTCCGCGGGCGCGAACGGGCTGTTCTACGGGGGCGGGGGCGGCCAG
>JAODNG010000424.1 GCA_025465385.1 Pseudonocardiales bacterium | reverse complement strand
GACGTGCCGGATACCGCGGTCACCACCACGTCGGGAGCGACAAGCCCGGCCGCCAGTGCCGGAGCCAGCGCGAGACTGACCACCGTCGGATAGCAGCCGGGCACCGCGATGCGACGGGATCCCCGCAGCTTTTCCCGCGCGCCTGGCAGCTCCGGCAAACCGTAGGGCCAGGTGCCGGCGTGGTTGCTGCCGTACCAGCGCTGCCAGGCCACCGAATCGGCGAGTCGGTGGTCCGCACCGCAGTCGACCACCACGGTGTCCTCGGGTAGCTCGGCTGCCAACGCGGCTGAGTGGCCGTGCGGCAGGGCGAGCAAGACCGCGTCGTGTCCGGCCAACCGCTGCACAGTGGTATCGGCCAAGATCCGCTCGGCGAGCGGGACGAGGTTCGGGTGGTGCTCGCCGAGACTGCTTCCGGCGTTGCCGCCCGCCGTCAGCTCACCGATCTCGATCTGCGGGTGGCCGAGCAGCAGCCGAAGCAGCTCGCCACCTGCGTACCCGCTCGCTCCCGCTACCGCGACCCTGAATGCCACCTGGATTATTATGCACGTTCATGCAACTTCATTCAAGGCGGGGCGTCGCGCCCAGTGTGGGTGCAGCACGCGGTTACGAGCGCAACGTAGCGCCGTGTGTCTCGACGGCGGCGGTGACCGCCGCATCGCGAGCGGCAGTGGCTTCGGCGGCAGTCAGGGTCCGGTCAGGGGCGCGGAACCGCAGCGCGAAGGCCAGGGATCGGTTCCCCACACCGATCTGATCACCGGTGTAGACGTCGAACAGGCGCACGTCCTCTAGCAGCTCGCCGGCACCACGGCGCAGCGTGGCGGTTAGCTCGGCGGCCGGCACGGCTGCGTCCACCACCAACGCGATGTCTTGGAGCACCGGAGGGTAGGGCGACACCACCGGCGCGGGGTGCCGGTCGGTCAGCGGCAATGCGTCGACATCCAGCTCCATCGCGCAGGTCCTCGGCGGCAGGCCCAGCGCCTCCACTACGGCGGGGTGCAACTCGCCAGCAAAACCCACCGGCTGGCCATCGACCTGCAGCTGCGCGCATCGGCCGGGATGCCACGGTGGCTTCGCGACGGCGCGCACGGCAAGCTCAACACCGGCGACGTGCCCGACCAGGAACGCGGCCTGCACCGCGTCGGCCCAGGTGACAGAGCGGCCAGGTCCCCACCAGCCGGGGCGCTCCCACTGCCCGGCGAGCACGGTACCGACATGCAGCGGTTGCGCGGGTAGCGCACCGATCAGCGCGGCGACCTCAGCGTCGCTGGGCCTGCCGAGCACCCCTGGGTCCGGCATCGCAGCAGCGTTGGTTTGCGGTTGCACGACCTGCGCCATTCCATAAAGCGCCACGTCGCGTTGTCCCCGGGCGACGTTGCGGACCAGGGCTTCGAGCAGACCGGGCAGCAGCGTGGTGGCCAGCTCGTCGCGATCGGATTCCAACGGATTAAGCAGCCTGACGGTCCGGCGCCATGGATCAACCTCGGGAAGACCCAACGCGTCCCACGTGCTCGCGGAAACGAATGGGCTGGGCAGCACCTCCACATACCCTGCCCCGGCCAATGCCCGCGAGATTGCCCGCCGACGGCGCTGGGTGGCGGTGAGCCCGCGTCCGGGCGGTGCCGGGGGGAGTTCGGAAGGGATGGTGTCGTAGCCCTCCAGCCTCAGTACCTCCTCGACGAGATCGGCGGGCTGGGTCAGATCTGGGCGCCAGGACGGCGCCGCCACGGTCAACGTGGTGGTGCCGTCGTCCCCGCCCACCTGCACCGCGCAGCCGATCTGAGACAGCCGGTGGACCGTCGCGCCACGCTCGTAGGTTCGTCCTGCGACCCGATCTGGCAGGTCGATCGGCATCACTACCGACACCCGCTTTGCGGAGGTGCCCACATCGGTGCGCCCCGGCAGGATCTCGCCACCGCCGTACCGGGTCAGCAATGTCGCGGCAAGCTCGGCGGCGACCGGCGGCAAAGCAGGATCCACTCCGCGCTCGAAACGCCGGGCCGCCTCGCTGGGTAACTTGTGCCGGCGGGCCGTGCGGGCTACCGAGGCCGGGTCCCAGATCGCCGCCTCCAGCAGCAGGCTGGTGGTCTGCGGGCCGATTTCGGTGCTCTCCCCGCCCATCACGGCCGCCAGTGACACCGGCCCGGTGCTGTCGCAGATCACCATGTCGTCGGGGTCCAGCTCCCGGCAGACGCCGTCGAGCGTGGTGAGCTTCTCCCCCTCCGTGGCCCGGCGGACGACGAGGTCGCCGTCGACCTTCGAGGCGTCGAAGGCGTGCATCGGCTGCCCAAGCTCCAGCATCACGTAGTTGGTGACGTCTACGGCCAGCGAGATCGGCCGCATTCCGGCCAGCTGCAACCGCCGGCGCATCCACCATGGCGTCTCCGCGCTGGCGTCCAGGCCCGATACCTGGCGGATGAGAAACCGCCGGCAGCCGTGCTGGTCCTCGACGCGTACCGGCCAGCCTGCGGCGTGAGTCTGCGGTACCTCCCGCAGCCCAGGATCGACGTAGTCGACGTCGAATGCGATGGCCAGCTCCCGGGCCAGCCCGCGGGCCGACAAGCAGTAGCCCCGATCCGGCGTGATCGCCAGCTCGATCACCGCGTCATCGAGGCCCAGCACCTCGACGGCGCTGTCCCCGGGAGCTGCGGCATCGGCGGGGAGCACGACAATCCCGGTGTGATCGTCGCCGATCCGGAGCTCGGCGGCCGAACAGATCATCCCGTCCGAGGTGCGGCCGTAGGCCGTCCGCGCCGCGATCGCGAAATTCCCAGGGAGTACCGTGCCCGGCCGCGCCAGCACCACCAGATCGCCCACAGCGAAGTTGGTGGCGCCGCAGATGACCCCGCGCGGCGCCGGCTCGCCATCGTCAACGAGGCAGTACCGGATGGGTTTGGCGAAACCGGTCAGCTCCTCGATCTCCTGCACCCGGCCCACCACCAGCGGTCCGCTGACCGGGCCGAGTTGGTGCACCGCCTCAACTTCCAGACCAGCCTGCACGAAGGCGTCAGCGATCTGAGCGACGGTGGGAGCGGCACAGCCCTCGGGGAGCGCAACGTGATCACGCAGCCAGGACACGGGAATGCGCACTGCCCTCAGGCCTCCATTCCGAATGCGCGGGTGAACCGGACATCGCCCTCGACCATGTCGCGCATGTCGGCGATGCCGTTGCGGAACATCAGGGTGCGCTCGATGCCCATCCCGAAGGCGAATCCCGAGTACACGTCTGGATCGATGCCGCAGGCACGCAGCACACTCGGATTGACCATGCCGCAGCCCCCCCACTCGACCCAGCCCGGGCCGCCCTTCTTCTCCGGGAACCACACGTCGGGTTCGGCGGAGGGTTCGGTGAACGGGAAGAACGAGGGCCGCAAGCGGATCCGCGAGGTGTCGCCGAACATCGCTCGCGCGAACGCGTCCAGGGTGCCCTTGAGGTGCGCCATGGTGATTCCCTTGTCCACCGCGAGGCCTTCGATCTGGTGAAAGACCGGGGTGTGGGTAGCGTCCAGCGCGTCGGTGCGGAATGTGCGCCCCGGGCACACCACGTACACCGGCAGCTTCCGCTCAAGCAGGGCTCGGATCTGCACCGGTGAGGTGTGCGTGCGCAAGACCATGCCGGATCCCTCCGGCGCCACGTAGAAGCTGTCCTGCATGGTGCGGGCGGGATGATCCTTCGGGAAGTTGAGCGCGTCGAAGTTGAACCACTCGGCCTCCAGCTCCGGGCCCTCGGCGACCTCGTACCCCATGGCGATGAACACGTCGGCGATGCGCTCGCACAGCGCGGTGATCGGGTGCCGGGCGCCGACCGGGACACGGTCCCACGGCAAGGTGACGTCGACAGCCTCTCCCCGCAGCGTCCTGGCGTCCCGCTCGACGCCCAGCGCGGCGCGACGCTGGTCGAAAGCCGACTGCACTGCCGTGCGGCTGGAGTTAAGGCGCTTGCCGGCCTCGGCGCGGGCCTTGGGCGGCAGTGCACCGATCTCACGTCGGGCCGTCAGCAGCGGCGACCGGTCGCCGAGGTGCGCGGGTTTGACCGCGGCGAGTTCCTCGAGGTCAGCGGCTTGGGCGAAGGCCTTCTCGGCGTCCTCGACGGCCTGCGCCAGTGTCTCGGGCGTCAGCGCGGCGACCTGCTTGGGGTCGTAGGCGTCGTTGGGTCCTGACATAGGGTGCGAACTCCTGGGCTTGCGGCGGGCCGCGACGGCGGGCGCCTGCAGTGCCGATTTGCGGTCAGTTCTGGTCCGATCTTAGGTGATCGGATTCGGGGGCAGGCCGCCGACGGTGCGCCCGCGCGCTGGCGTACAGGCAGACCGCCGCGGCGGCGGCGAGGTTGAGGCTTTCCGCGCGGCCGTGCAACGGCACAGCGACGGCATGGTCAGCGGCGGCGAGTAGCTCGCGGTCCAGCCCGTGCGCCTCGTTGCCGAACAGCCACGCGGTGGGCGCCACCAAGATTCCGGCGTCGACCACGTCATCGAGGTCGCGACCAGTGCCGGCATCAGCCGCCAGGACCTGCAACCCGGCCCGCCGGCATGCCGTGATGGCCCGCCGCGGATCGGGCTCCACCCCCAGCGCGACGTGGAAGACGCTGCCGGTGGAGGCCCGCACGCATTTGCCGTTGTGCGGGTCCACGGCGTCCCCGGTGAACAGGACCGCATCGGCACCGGCAGCGTCGGCCACCCGGATGACCGTGCCGGCATTGCCCGGATCAGCGACAGCTACCAGGACCGCGGCCAGCCGGGCGCCGCGCAGCGCGTCGGCCGCAGGCTGCCCGAGCGCAGCGCAGACTGCCACGATGCCCTGCGGCGTTGCGGTCTCGGACAAGCCAGCGGCGGCCCGCTCGGTGATCAGGGATACCCGGATGCCGGGAGCCGCCCGCAGCTCAGGGTGCCGGGTAGCGGCGCGGTCGGTGAGGAATAGTTCCAGCACCGATCCGTACCGCAGCGCCTCCCGTACGGCTTGGGAGCCCTCGACCAGGAACCGCCCGGCGCGCTCCCGATCCCGCCGCCGGAGCAGCCCCCGCGCGGCGACCACCCGCGGGGTCCGTTCGGTGTAGGGAGCGTCCGGCTGGGCCAGGGGGTTCACGTTGTGACCGACCGCTGCGCTCAGGCGGCGGCGTCGCCGTCCTGGGACGTCGGAGCGCTAGCCCCGCGGCTACTCGGCAGGTGAGCCCTGGCGATCTCGACCAGCGCGGTGAACGCGGTGGCGTCGGAGACTGCGAGCTCGGCGAGGTTCTTGCGGTCCACTTCGACCTCGGCAATGCGCAGTCCCTGGATGAGCCGGTTGTAGGTCATCCCATTCTGTCGCGCCGCGGCGTTGATCCGAGTGATCCAGAGCTGCCGGAAGTCACCCTTGCGGGCCCGCCGGTCACGGTAGGCGTACTGCATCGAGTGGAGGATTTGTTCCTTGGCCTTGCGGTACAGCCGGGAGCGCTGGCCGCGGTAGCCGCTAGCGGCCTCCAGAGTGGTGCGGCGCTTCTTTTGAGCATTGACCGCTCGCTTGACGCGTGCCACTGGTTCGTCCTGTCGGTCTCGGGGGCGGGGCTAGCCGCCCAGGTCTTCAGTCAAGGTCGGATGAGCCGGGTCAGAGAC
>JAODNG010000422.1 GCA_025465385.1 Pseudonocardiales bacterium | reverse complement strand
GTTCGACCGCCAAGCTGCTCACCGCGTCGGCCGCGCTGCTGACGCTGGACCACCAGGCCCGGTTGCGCACCACCGTGCTGGCCGGTGCGGAGCCGGGCACGGTCGTCCTGGTCGGCGGCGGCGATCCGACACTGTCCGCGGCGCAATCCGGCACGGCGACCGGCTACCCGGGTGCGGCCCGGCTGGATGATCTGGTCGCCCAGGTACGGGCGCACGGCCCGGTACGTCAGGTCCTGGTCGATGTGAGCCGCTACGTCGGTGACGCGTTCGCGCCGGGCTGGGTCCCGGCCGACGTCGCAGGCGGGTACATCGCGCCGATCGAACCGATCATGCTCGACGGCGCGCGGGAGGATCCCCGCCAGGAGGTCTCCCCGCGATCCGCCAAGCCCGCCACTGCCGCCGCGGCGGAACTGGCTCGCCGGCTGGGCGCCGACCCGGACACGGTCACGGTCGGCTACGCCCCGCCCGGTGCTGCCGTCCTCGGTGAGGTGTCGTCCCCTCCGGTGCAGGACCTGGTCGCCACCGCGCTGACTGAATCGGACAACGTGCTCGCCGAGGTGTTGGCCCGGGAGGTGGCCCGCGCGACCGGCGCGCAACCGTCGTTCTCCGGAGCTTCGCAGGCGGTGCTCACTGTGCTGCGCGGCCACGGCTTCGATGTCAGCGGCGCCACCATGGTCGACGGCAGCGGGCTGTCGGTCGACGACGCCGTGCCGGCGACGCTGCTCACTGAAGTGCTGGGCGCAGCGGCGGCACCCGATCACAGCAACGTCGACCCGCAGCGGACGATCGCGCTCCGACCGCTCCTGGTCGGGCTGCCGGTCGCGGGTGCCAGCGGCACGCTGGCCGATCGTTACCACGGCTTGGCGGCCGGTGGTCGCGGCTGGGTGCGGGCCAAGACCGGGACCTTGACCGGAGTCAACAGCCTGGCAGGCACCGTGCTGGATGCCGAAGGCAGGATTTTGGTGTTCGCGCTGCTGTCGAATGGTCCTAACCCGGTATCGGTCCGGCCACGGCTTGACGCACTGGCCGCGGGGCTACGGTCGTGTGGTTGCCACTAGTTCCGTACCGTCGTGGGTATGGGACAACCCGCGCTCTACACGCCGCAGGCGCCCCGGCCGGGTCCGGCCGGTGCCCCGATCGACTGGGCGGTGGCCGCGGTCACCGCACAACGCCTGCTACCAGCCGGTCCTGCGCTGCCCGTTGATGATGCGGCCGCGGCGGTGCGCCAGATGCGGGCCATGTCGGTGATCGCTGAGGAGCACGTGCGCAAGCTCACCGGGCTCGACGATGGCCGGCCGCCGCGCCCCGCCGAGGTCGTCGACCGACCCGGATGGGTGGATGCGGCGGCCGAAGGCCTGTGCCGGCTGCTAGCTGACTACCGGACTCCGGAGGGCCGGGCCCGGCGCGTGCTGGCCACCACCACCGGCATGCAGGTAGGCGTCGCGTTGGCGTTTTTGGCTTCCCGAGTGCTCGGTCAGTACGACCCATTCGGCGGCCCCTCGGAACATCCTGGACGGCTACTGCTGGTGGCCCCCAATGTGGTCGCCGTGGGCGAGACGTTGGACGTTCCGGCCGATGAGTTCCAGATGTGGGTATGCCTGCATGAGGCCACCCACCGGTTGCAGTTCAATGCCGTGCCGTGGCTGCGCGAGTTTTTCTCCAGCCAGGTGCAGTCCTTCGTCTCCTCCACCGAAGACCCGGACACCGTGACCAAGATGATCGGGAGGTTGCCCACGGCGCTGCGCGGGGTCCGGCGCGGGGAGGCACCCGACGCGCTAGGGGTGCTGAGCCTGCTTCAGGATCCCGAGCAGCGCGCGGTGCTGGACGGCCTGCTCGCCCTGGCCACGCTGCTGGAAGGCCATGCCGATCATGTGATGGACGCGGTCGGACCGTCCGTGGTGCCCTCGGTACGGCTGATTCGGCAGCGGTTCACCGCCCGCCGCCAGGGTGGCAGCATCATCGAGCGGGTGCTGCGGGCGGTGCTGGGCATGGATGCCAAGCTGCGTCAGTACGCCGAGGGCGCGGCGTTTACCCGCCACGTTGTGGATGCTGTCGGCATGGACGGGTTCAATATGGTGTGGACCTCACCGGAAACGCTGCCAACCCGCGCCGAGATCACCGATCCGGCGGCGTGGCTGTACCGCATGGGCCAAGCCTGAGCCGTGCCGATCTGAGCCCTGCCACTCTAAAACAGGTCAGCCCTGCGGTTAGCGAGGTGCGCACCGCGGTCCGCCGGTTTCTGGCTACTTACAACGCGGCAGACACCGTCGCGGTGGCCTGCTCCGGCGGTGCCGACTCGCTGGCGCTGGCTGCCGCGACGGTGCACAGCGCCGGACGGCTGGGCCTGGCGGTGCATGGCTTGATCGTCGACCACCAGTTGCAGCCGGGTTCGGCGCAGGTGGCACAGACCGCCGCGCAGGCGCTACGCCGGCTCGGCGCCACCGAGGTGCGGGTGTTACAGACCACGGTGGACGGTCCGGGAGGGCCGGAAGCGGCGGCCCGCCGGGCCCGGTACGCGACGCTGCGCGCGGCTGCGCCGGCCGGGGCCCTGGTCTTGCTCGGCCACACCCTGGATGACCAGGCTGAGACGGTGCTGCTCGGGCTGGGCCGAGGCTCAGGACCACGGTCGATCGCGGGAATGCGGGAGCTGGACCCACCCTGGGGTCGGCCGTTGCTCGGGGTGCGCCGGGCGGTCACCGCCGCGGCTTGTGTCGCGCTGGATCTCGTTCCATGGCTCGATCCGCACAATTCACAACCCCGGTTCCGGCGGGTCCGGCTGCGCACCGAGGTGCTGCCGCTGCTGGAGGATGTCCTTGCTGGCGGGGTGGCGCAGGCGCTGGCCCGGACCGCCGGGCAGCTACAAGAAGATCTTGATGTGCTCGATGGGCAGGCGCGCGGATTGCTCGCAGCAGCTGCGCGGGAGGCCGACCTCGACGTCGCCGCGCTTGCCGAGGTGCCGGCCGCGTTGCGCCGCCGGGTGCTGCGTCGCTGGCTGCTCGACGCCGGGGTCGCCGAGCTGACCGATGCCCACCTACGGGCCGCCGACGATCTGGTCGGCCGGTGGTCGGGCCAGGGCGCTTTGCGGTTGCCCGGCGATGTCGAGCTGGTGCGGGCACAGGGGAGGTTGCATGTCTGTCGACGTCGATGACGATGCTCACGATTCGGATGATGGCCTGTACCCCGGCGATATCGCGTCGGTGCTGGTCACCGAAGAGCAGATCCGGTGCCGCACGGCGGAACTCGCGCATCAGGTCGCGGCCGACTACCAGGCGGAACACGACAAGGGCGATCTGCTGCTTGTCGGGGTCCTCAAGGGCGCGGTGATGTTCATGACCGACCTCGCCCGCGCGCTGCCGATTCCGGTCCAGCTGGAGTTCATGGCGGTGGCCTCGTACGGCTCGGCGACCTCATCGTCAGGGGTGGTGCGGATCCTCAAGGACCTCGACCGGGACATCACCGGCCGCAACGTCCTCATCGTGGAGGACATCCTCGACTCGGGGTTGACACTGTCGTGGTTGCTGCGGAACCTGGCGACGCGCCGGCCGGCCACGTTGGAGGTGTGCACGCTGCTGCGCAAGCCCGACGCGGTCCAGGTTGATGTGTCGGTGCGCTACATCGGCTTCGATATCCCGCAAGAGTTCGTCGTCGGATACGGATTGGACTACGGCGAGCGTTACCGTGACCTGCCCTACATCGGGACCCTCGCGCCGGAGGTCTACGCCGACTAGCGGTTCCGCGATCACCCATCTGTGGTGTAAGCCGGGACGGCCATACCAACACTGAAGGGTTTATACCGCCAGGCGCATGTCAACTCTGGTTCATCCGCCAACCGGCAGTCAGGGCCGCCAGGTAGGGTGGTGACAACGGGAGTGCTCTGCTGTCCTCGATGGTGGAGAGGCACTAGCGAAGGACAGCACAGTCAGCTCAGGAGGGTCGAGGCCACCGAGGGGCCGTAGCCGCATGGACCGCAAGAAAATACTCCGCAACCCGCTGTTGTGGGTGATAGCCGGGTTGGTGCTGTACTACGCCTTTGGCTTCCTCCTCGACGACACTCGAGGATACAGCCAGGTCACCACCTCACAGGCGTTGCAGCAGCTCACGACGCACAACGTCAAGCAGGCGACGATCGAGGACAAAGAACAGCGGCTGCGGCTGACGTTGGACCATCCGGTCGCGGGTATCCACGGCACCAAGGTGCTCACCCAATACCCCGAGCAGAGCACTGACCAGATCACCCAGGCGCTGCGCGATTCGTCGATCCCGGACGGTTGGGACACCAAGGTCACCCAGCAGTCCCTGCTGTTCCAGGTGCTGATTTACCTCATCCCGCTCGGGTTGTTGCTCCTGCTGCTGATGTGGATGATGAACAACGTCCAAGGCGGCGGCAACCGGGTGCTCAACTTCGGTAAGTCCAAGGCTAAACAGCTAAGCAAGGACATGCCCAAGACGACGTTCGGCGACGTCGCAGGCGCCGACGAGGCCGTAGAGGAACTTGAAGAGATCAAGGATTTCCTCGCCAACCCGAGCCGCTACCAGGCGCTCGGTGCCAAGATCCCCAAAGGTGTGCTGCTCTACGGCCCACCCGGTACCGGTAAGACGTTGTTGGCCCGGGCGGTGGCCGGCGAGGCCGGCGTGCCGTTCTACTCGATCTCCGGCTCTGACTTCGTCGAAATGTTCGTCGGGGTTGGTGCATCCCGAGTGAGAGATCTGTTCGAGCAAGCGAAGCAGAACTCTCCCTGCATCATCTTCGTCGACGAGATCGACGCGGTGGGTCGGCAGCGTGGTGCGGGCCTGGGCGGCGGGCACGATGAGCGCGAGCAGACCCTCAACCAGCTTCTCGTCGAGATGGATGGCTTCGACGCCCGGGGCGGCATCATCCTCATCGCCGCGACCAACCGCCCGGACATCCTGGACCCCGCCTTACTGCGCCCCGGCCGCTTCGATCGGCAGATCCCGGTCTCCGCGCCGGATATCCAAGGTCGTCGGGCCATCCTTGAGGTGCACTCCAAGGGCAAGCCGTTCGATACCGACGTCGATTTCCAGGGGTTGGCCAAGCGCACGGTCGGCTTCTCCGGGGCCGATCTGGCCAACGTCATCAACGAGTCCGCCCTGCTCACCGCCAGGGAAGGCGGCAAGCTGATCAACGGCGCCGCGCTGGAAGAAGCGGTCGACCGGGTGATCGGCGGTCCGCGACGTAAGAACCGGATCATCTCCGAACGTGAGAAGAAGATCACCGCTTACCACGAGGGTGGACACGCACTGGCTGCCTGGGCGATGCCCGACTTGGACCCGGTGTACAAGCTCACGATCCTGCCCCGCGGGCGCACCGGCGGGCACGCGCTGGTGGTGCCCGAGGACGACAAGCAGATGATGACCCGGTCGGAGATGATCGCCCGGCTGGTGTTCGCCCTGGGTGGACGCTCGGCGGAAGAGCTGGTCTTCCACGAGCCGACCACCGGAGCCTCCTCGGATATCGAGCAGGCCACCAAGATCGCCCGTGCGATGGTCACCGAATACGGGATGAGCGCGCGCCTGGGTGCGGTGAAGTACGGGCAAGAGCAGGGTGATCCGTTCCTCGGTCGCTCGGCGGGACGGCAGCCGGACTACTCGCTGGAAGTCGCGCACGAGATCGACGAAGAGGTGCGGGCGCTCATCGAAGCAGCGCACACCGAGGCCTGGGACATCCTCAACACCTATCGAGACGTCCTCGATGAGCTCGTTGTCGAGCTCATGGAGCGGGAGACGCTGCACCGTAAGGACCTTCAGCGGGTCTTCAGCCGGGTGGAGAAGCGACCACGGATCACCGCGTTCAACGACTTCGGCGGTCGCACCCCGTCGGACAAGCCGCCGATCAAGACCGCTGGCGAGCTTGCCAAGGAGCGTGGCGAGCCATGGCCCCCGCCGGACCGGACTCCCACTCCGGTAGGCGTGGCGCCAGGCGGTGACGACCTGCCGGGTGGCCCGCCGCACGGCCCGCCCGGTCACCCCGGTCCTAACGGGGCGGGCCCGCACCCCGGCTACCCAGCGGGGTCGGTCAACGGTGGCGGCACCGGATATCCAGCCCCTGGTCAGCCGACGACTCCAGGTCCGACGCAGGTCGGATTCCCGTCGTATACCAAGTCCTATCCGCTGCCGCCGCGCGGATCGGAAGGCCCGCAAGGGGGGTCCGGCACCGGCAACAGTCCGCCGACCTCAGGTCCGCCGAGCTATGGCGCGCCGCCGGGATGGCGACCAGCCACCGAACCCCCCGCGCCGTCCTGGCGGCCCGCGCCGCCTGGTGCTCGCCCGCCGCAGGAGCCTCCCCCCGATGACCAGTCGACGCCCTGGTTCGGCGAGGACGGGAACCGCTGACCCTTTTCGACCTGGGTGCGCACCGAGTGTTCGACCACGCCCGGGCGGAGGCGGCGGTGCGTGAACTACTGATCGCCTGCGGGGAGGACCCGGACCGGGAGGGTCTGCGCGAGACCCCGGCTCGGGTGGCGCGGGCTTACCAGGAGATGTTCGCCGGCCTGTTCGTCGATCCCGATACGGTGTTGGAGCGGACCTTCGACGAAGGGCACGACGAGCTCGTGCTGGTCAAGGACATCCCGATGTACAGCCAATGCGAGCACCACCTGGTGCCCTTTCACGGCATGGCGCACGTCGGTTACATCCCGAACGCAGCCGGCCGGGTCACCGGACTGTCCAAGCTCGCCCGGTTGGTCGACCTCTACGCGAGGCGCCCTCAGGTGCAGGAGCGGCTCACTTCCCAGGTTGCCGACGCGCTGGTGAGCCGCCTGCAACCGCGCGGGGCCATCGTGGTGATCGAGGCTCAACATCTGTGCATGGCGATGCGTGGCGTCCGCAAGCCCGGTGTGACCACCACGACATCAGCCGTCCGGGGGTTGTTCAAGACCAGCGCCTCGTCCCGCAGCGAGGTGCTCGCTTTGATGCGGAGGTGACCGTGCACCCGGCGCTGTCTGATCCAGGCCGCTGCGTGGTGATCGGCATCCTCAACGTCACCCCCGACTCCTTCAGCGACGGTGGCCGCTACTGCGACCGTGACGACGCGGTGGCGCATGGCTTGGCGCTGCGCACTGCGGGCGCTGATCTGGTCGATATCGGGGGAGAGTCCACCCGCCCGGGCGCTCAGCGCGTCGATGCACCCACCGAGATCGCCCGGGTGGTACCGGTAATCCGTGAGCTGGCCGCCGGCGGCGTGCCGTGCAGCGTGGACACCACCCGAGCGGCGGTGGCGGAGGCTGCCCTGGAGGCCGGCGCCATCATGGTCAACGACGTCTCAGGGGGTCTGGCCGATCCGGCGATGGCGCCGATGATGGCTCGCTGCCGGGTGCCGTGGGTCCTGATGCACTGGCGCGGGCACAGCGAGCGGATGGACGATCTGGCGAGGTATTCCGATGTGGTCGGCGAGGTGCGCGCTGAGTTGCTGGCCCGGGTGGACGCCGCGGTGGGCGCTGGCGTCGACCCCGGTGCGCTGGTGCTGGATCCCGGGCTCGGCTTTGCCAAGACGGCGGCGCACAACTGGGCGCTGCTGGGCCACCTGGAGGCGCTGATCGAACTGGGGTTCCCGGTCCTCGTGGGAGCTTCGCGTAAGCGATTTCTTGGCACTCTACTGGCCGGCGCGACCGGCACCCCACGTCGCTGCGATGGCCGGGACACCGCCACCGCCGCAGTGTCCGCGCTGGCCGCGGCGACTGGTGCGTGGGGCGTCCGGGTGCATGACGCGGCGGCGACGCGCGACGCCGCCGCTGTCGCCGCGGCCTGGCGGCTGGGCGCCACCATTGCGCCACGTGTGGGGTCGCTGTGAGCTCCCAGGACGGCATAGGCGGTGACCGGATCACTCTCACCGGGTTGCGGGTCCATGGTCACCATGGGGTCCACGAACACGAGCGAACGCACGGCCAGGAGTTCGTCGTCGACGCGACGGTCTGGCTGGATCTCGGGCCTGCTGGCCTGACCGATCAGCTGTCCGCGACGCTGGACTACGGCGCGCTGGCCCAGCGAGCCGCCCGGATCGTCGGTGGACAGCCCTACAACTTGATCGAGACGGTGGCCGCCCGAATCGCCACCGAGGTGCTCAGTGACCAGCGCGACCAAGCCGTAGAAGTCACGGTCCACAAACCCAGAGCCCCCATCCCCCAGTCTTTCACCGACGTCTCCGTAACCACCCACCGCCGCCGATGACCGCGTTCAGGATGCAGAACGCGCCTATCCACGGCCGTTTTGCCGCGTTCTCTATCCAGAACGCGGTCGGGGCGGCGTGCGGTGAGTAGGGCGGTGTTGTCGATCGGGTCGAATGTGGGGGATCGGTTGGGATATCTGCGTGGCTGCGTTGAACATTTGGGTGACCGGGTAGTCGAGGTGTCTCCGGTGTATTCGAGTGAGCCGTGGGGGGGTGTGGCGCAGGATGAGTTCCTCAATGCCATCTTGCTGGTCGAGGACCCCACAGCAGACGCGCCGGAGTGGTTACGCCGAGGGCAGGCCTGTGAGACGGCCGCACAGCGCACCCGCGAGATCCG
>JAODNG010000402.1 GCA_025465385.1 Pseudonocardiales bacterium | reverse complement strand
ATCCATAACCTCGAGGTGCTGACAGCGTCGAGCAAAGTGAACGCCTAGCCAGCTCGACCATAACTGGGACATCTACACTCCCCGCCCCACCGGCGCTCAGATCTGCGGAGGTCCCGGGGGGCTCCGGTGGGCCTGGTCCCCTGCGCCAATCTGTCAAGCGAATCAAGCTCGGCCACGGGGTCTTATCGGCCTGAGCCCGTTGTCCCGTAGTTTGGTGACTCGAAGGCCCCGAGCACCTCGACAGCGCACCCGACGCGCGGCCTCACGCATCGCGAACTCGACCGCTGTGCGACTCAACCTCGTCGGTGGAGGCCGCTCCGTTACCAGCGTCCCCGCCGACCTCGGTTGCAGAGATTCGAAGACCCTGAGCCAACAAGGTCACAGGACCTGCGTCGGCTTAGCAGCGTGCGCGAAATGCGGGACCAACGACTTCGCCGCGGGCCCTTGCCCTGCGAGCACGCTGATGTTGTGCACGGTCGTGCTGACCGCCACTGACCTCGAGCGAACGGTAAGGAGCTAGACCCATGACCATCACGACAGACCTGTCCGGCGGCCGCACGGACCTCGCTGCTGTCGATCACCCGACCAGCTCGGCCGACTCCGCCGTCGCCGCTGGTGACGGGTCGACCGATGGCTTCGCGCTGCGCACCGCGACCCAGCGGCTCGGGCTGAGCGTGCAGCGCCCGGCCGTCGGGGTATGCGTGGTGGCGGTGGCTGGTGAGTTGGACATGCTCACCGTGCCGCTGTTCGCAGCGTGCGTACACCAACAGCTCGCCGCCGCTCCCACGGATCTAATCCTGGATCTCGAAGCGGTGTACTTCCTGGGCGACAGCGGGTTGAGCTGCCTGCTGCGAGCCCGCGAACGTGTCCAGCAGACCCCTGGGGTGCGACTACACCTCGCTGGCCTGGTCACCCGGGCCGTGGCG
Organism: Pseudonocardiales bacterium; assembly: GCA_025465385.1. Lineage (GTDB taxonomy): Bacteria > Actinomycetota > Actinomycetes > Mycobacteriales > Pseudonocardiaceae. The sequence goes on along the minus strand of JAODNG010000402.1, from coordinate 1,640 downwards.
CGCTTGCTGGAGGTCACCGGGTTGCTGGAGCAGTTCGATACTTACCCCCGCCTGATCAACGCGTTGACCGCGCTGACCGACGCACCGGAGGTGACAATCAGCGCCGGGCAGGTGGGCTTGCTGTCGGTGACCGGGCGGCTCGACGATCCCGGGTTGACGCAGCTGCGTAGGCAGTTGCAGGTGCTGTTCGACACCGATACTCGGTACCTGGTGGTGAATCTGGCCGGGGTGACCCGCTGCGACTATCGACTGTTTGACGTGCTGGCCCGGGGCCACCAGGTCATCACCGACCGGCAGGGTTGGATGCGGCTGGTCGGGGTCGGTCCGACGGTCCGCAACGCTCTAGATGAAGCCACGCCGTCGGAGTGCCTACTGGTCTACCAAGCTTCGGACTGGGCCGACGACCTGGCCGGCTGACGAGCCCTTGCAAGGGTCTGTGCAGCGAACGGTGTTTTCGGCCCGACACGCCGGGCTGTGGTCCGGTGGGATGGGCACTGTGAGTGATGACATCTGATGCTGTGAGCTCATGGACGAAGATTAAGAAGGTGGGGCGGCAGTCGTCGCCGGAGCAGGTGGCTGCGGCGGCGATGGTGGCCCAGGCGCGAGAGCAGGGTCTGGCCCTGACGGGCCCGGGCGGGCTGTTGAAGCTGTTCACGAAAAGCGTGCTGGAAACCGCGTTGAATGAGGAGATGACTGAGCATCTCGGATACGAGAAAAACGGCGCCGGCCGGGATCGGGAGTCGGCGAATATCCGCAATGGTTCCCGGCCGGAAACGGTGATCTCGGACGCGGTGGGTGAGGTGGAGATTGCTGTTCCCCGGGATCGGGAGGGCACGTTTAGTCCGGCGATTGTGAAGAAACGGCAGCGCCGTCTCGGTGACGTCGACGAGGTTGTGTTGTCGTTGTACGCGAAGGGTCTCACGACGGGTGAGATTTCGGCTCATTTCCACGACGTTTACGGTGCGTCGGTCTCGAAGGAAACGGTGTCCCGGATTACCGATACGGTGATCGCGGACATGGAGGAATGGTCGCATCGTCCGCTGGATCCGGTGTACGTGGCGATCTTCATCGATGCCATCGTGGTGAAGGTGCGGGAGGGCCAGGTCGCGAACCGGCCCGTGTACGCGGTCATCGGGGTCACCCTGGAGGGCCGCAAGGACGTCCTGGGGCTGACCATGGGCACCGGTGGGGGCGAGGGCGCCAAGTTCTCGATGAGCGTGCTCGTCGGGCTGAAGAATCGCGGCGTACGCGACGTGTTCTTCCTCGTGTGCGATGGCCTCAAAGGTCTGCGTGAGGTGGTGCCAGAACGTCTGGCCGCACACTATCGTGCAAACATGCATCATTCATTTGATCCGGAACTCGTTCCGCCTGATGCCGCGGAAACATTGGGATGCGCTGCGGAAGGATCTGAAGCCAATATACACAGCGCCCAACCCGGACGCTGCGGCCATCGCGCTGGAAGAACTGGACGAGAAATGGGGTAAACAGTACGGCGCGCTGATACGCCTGTGGCGCAACGCATGGGAACAGTTCATTCCCTTCCTGGACTACGACGTCGAATAAGGAAAGTGATCTGCTCAACAAACGCGATCGAATCCCTGAACGCACGATACCGCCGCGCGATCCGGGCACGCGGCCAC
>JAODNG010000381.1 GCA_025465385.1 Pseudonocardiales bacterium | reverse complement strand
AGGGGCCGATGACATGCCCGCCCAGGGAGACGGGAGTTTCCCAATGGGTAGACGCAGCAGGTATCGCCGCGTTAGAGGCCACCTCGTGGCCATCACGTCGGCGCTTGTAACGCCTCGCCGGCATCGTCGGGCCACTGGCCGTCGTGGTCAGGCAACAGTGAGGGGTAGGCGACGACTCTGGCGCCGGTCGCGGCCACCACCTCGGCGAGCCGCTCGCCGATGACGTAGCTGACGCGATGCCCGCGAGACACCGTTCAGCGATGAGCGCGAGGCTCGGGTAGACATGACTGGGCGCGGTCACGCCGGCCATGGCGAGGTGCATCAGACGAGCATCTCAGCACGCACGGGAGTCGAGGTAGCGGAGCAGGACCACGTTGCCGATCCGCTGGGTCTCCGCGAGTGTCATCGGATCCGCAGCGTCCTGGGTAATCGACCTGGATGCCCAAGGCGAGGGGCACCGATCTCACTGACGAAGAACGGCTGGTCAGTTAGCTTCCGAGGATGAAGATCTTGGAAGGGGCGGCAGTTGTGATCTGCTGAGCCGGGGTGGCTGAACACAGCGACAGTGAGTATTTGGAGGCGTTCCCGGGTGTCCTGACCTTCACAGCGATGAATACGTTTAAAGGATCCCGGTTCCAGGTCCTCCCGGGCGTCTTGTCCCCCATCTCCGATTGACGACGGTTGTCTTTCCTGGGATCTGTCGGTCGCCCGGAGCACCTGGTGAGATGCCCCGCCTCGCCGTCGTGTGACCTTAGGAAAGCCTGCACCAACAAGCTCGCCCGTCACTGTCTTCAGGCTGTGGTGCGTCCTGTCATCGGTATAGTCGGACGTCGTCCGCTCGTACGGCGCGAGCGAGATGCAGATGACTCCCTTCCCCAGTGAAGAGAAGGGACTCGCACCCCAGAGAAACGTGAATGCCCGGGTCAGAGACCTGGGCGTTCATCGGTGGAGGTGCTTGCCGCTTAGTCACACACTATTCAACCCGCTGACCTACGACTTGTCACACCAGAGCTCTTATCAGCCGGGTGTATGCGAGACGCGAGCGCGCAGCGTCCGGGTAACCTGCGTGGAGAAGCCGTCGTAGGTGGCGATGCGTTGGCCGCCAAGGCCGCTTCCCAGTGGTGCGCGGTTGTCCGGCCTGGCCCAACAAACGCTGCTGCGCCCTCGGCGCTCGCCCTGCCCCGCGTGGACCCGTATGTAGTCGGAGCTGTTCAGCCCTGGAGTGCCGATCACACATGCGATCCCGGCGGGCCGTCGATTGAGCGGAGCTGTCCCCGTCATGCTCCCCCGGCTCCCGACGGCCAGCCGGTCCCATTGCGACGTTCGTGAAGTCGAGGGCGGAAACTCTTGTTCCTGAATGTGCACTGAGCTCGCGATAGTCGAGCGTATGCACTTGCAACTGAGCGTGCAGATAATTGAGCGTATGCACTGCCACCGAGTGCCGCGCTGTAAGCCAAAAGTCAACGCAGCCGAACTTTGCCGGGCGGCCACACATTGGTTCGCCTCTGCATGTTTCCGCACCAGCCATGCCCGTCACGGTATGAATTCGATCAATTACGCGTGGTAACTTCGTTTACCAATGCGACGCGTGTTTTCAGGGCGGTCGCGAGGCTAGACATCTTTTGCGTGAGGTGTACGTTCGTTTGGTTTTGGTTTAAGTACCTGATGCTGGCACGACGCACCTTCGGGGCGTAATGATCATTACGGCGGTACCACGGGCCGCAGCAGTACCTTTTTGGGGATCGGGGGAAGGGTTGACGAGTTACAACCTCGGGATCGATGTTGGCAACACCTACGTTGCGGTCGCGCTCGCGAGGGCGACCGCGGTAGAGATGTTTCACTTCCGCGATCACGCGGTGGTGACGCCAGCGACTGTGCACCGGCGGGATGACGGCACTCTGGCTGCCGGAGAGGCCGCCAGCACCCCTGCGGATAGCAACCTGGATCGACTCGACGGTGCGTTCATGGGTCGGCTGGGCGATCCCACACCGATGGTAGTCGGTAGTGAACCTTACACCGTCACCAATCTTCTCGGCATTCTTCTGCACGACGTGGTTCAACAGGTTATCGGGGTCCAAGGCGAACCACCCGATCATATTGTGCTGACTTATCCTGCGAGTTGGGGCGCGTTCCGCCGCGCGTTGTTCGAGGAGGCTGTGCGTCAGGCGGGACTGGACAAAGCATCCACGGTGACCGAGCCCGAAGCCGCCGCGACATATTACAATGCTTCCCAACGGTGGAACGACGGCGACACGGTAGCGGTATACGACTTAGGCGGTGACACCTTCAATGCCACAGTTTTGCTCAAACAGTCCGGGGGAGTCTACATTCTCGGCGAACCGGAGCGCATCGAACACCTTGGCGGCCGCGAGTTCGACGAAACGATCCTGTCCAACGTCAACGACACCGTCGACGGGGCGCTCAGCGAACTGGACACGACGCGCCCGCAGAACATCGTCGCACTCGCCGCGGTGCGACAGGAGTGCATCCGGGCCAAAGAGGCTCTTTCTGCAGATACCGAGACAGTCTTCCCGGTATTGCTGCCTGGTCGGCGCTTTGACGTGCGTCTCGCCCGGTCGGACTTCGAAGATATGGTGCGCGGCCCGATCGCTCTGACTGTCAACGCACTGTCCCGAACCGTGCACTCGGCTGAGGTCGAGCCCTCGGACCTCAGCGCAGTCCTGCTGCTGGGCGGCTCCTCACGTATCCCGTTGGTCGCCCAGATGGTGTCAGCAAAGCTGGGATGTTCCGTCGTCCTAGACCCTTATCCCCAACACGTCGTCGCGCTCGGGGCCGCCGCTCTGGCTGCGGCTTGCTCCGACAGATCCCAGCACAGCGGGCCGCAGAACGACAAGCAGAAACGCCTCGCTGGTAACGGCGCCACAACCTCAACGCTGACGGCGAAGAGCGTCGCTGCCGCTGAGCAGCGCGACACAAAACCACACATACCGGCGCAGCGCTCGGCCGCAGTGATCCCGGCACCGCGCACCCCACCGCGGGAAGCAACGGCCGCTGCCGCACCCACCGCGGTCGGGACCAGCAAAGTCGACCCTGATGTGACGACCGTCCAGACTCCCGCTCTGGTAGTGAAACCGCGACCCGTGCAGCCTGCGAGACCAACCAAGACACAGGACACCCGCCGCGCGGCAGGGACGGGCGGGCGGCCGCTACGTCGTGCATCAGCCAACCGCGCGGCCCAACCGCGGGTCCTCATCGGCGGCGGCATGGTGGTGACCCTGACCGTGTCGATCCTCCTTGCCCTATTCGGTGGTAAGAGTCCCGCCCAGACCCCTGCACCATCGGCCTTAGCGCGCCCATCCCAAACAACCGCCATGGGGGACTTGGGATCTGAGGTCGCGATACCCGCTGTCGCCGCTACCATCCCGCTCGGCCAGAGTGCCACCTTCGTCACTGTCTCCCCCCATGGCAAGCACGCCTACGTCGCCAACGCAGACGCCCAGTCCGTCACCGTGGTGAACACCGCGGACAACCACGTCATCGCGACCATCCCGATCGTCGCGGGCCCACCCCAATTCCTCGCTTTCGCACCGGATGGCCGCACGCTGTATGTCAGCATCTTCAACGATCAGCGAACAATCCACTCGATCGACGTGCTCGACACCGCCTCGAACTCCGTGGTCGCTACCATCCCGCAAACCGCACGCCCCTACCTCCCGGCGGTCACCCCCGACGGCAAACGGCTCTATGTCCCCAACCACGACGTCGCCCAGGTGTCCGTGATCGACACCGCCACCAACGCCGTCATCGCACAGATCAGGGTCGCACCCAACCCACACTGGGTCGACTTCTCCCCCGACGGCAGCCACGCCTACACCGCCAATCACGAAT
>JAODNG010000373.1 GCA_025465385.1 Pseudonocardiales bacterium | reverse complement strand
GATCGACGCGGATTTCCGCTACGCCGGGGGCGTCCGGAACCTGTTCAACATCTACTCGCTCGTCGGTGCCCTCACCACGCTCACCCTGTTCCTCCTGCACGGGGCGCTGTTCATTGCGCTGAAAACCGCGGGTGACGTCGAGGTCCGGGCCCGCCAGGTGGCGGAGCGGGTCGGCCTGGCCACCGTCGTCCTCACCGCGGTCGTCCTGGTCTGGACCCAATTGGAGCGCGGCAAGACCGCCACCTCAGTGACAGCACTGCTCGCAGGGGCCGCGCTGCTGAGCGCACTGGTCGTCAACCGGGTCGGCCGGGAGCGGTGGGCCTTCGCCCTCAGCGGCGCCACCATCGCGCTGGTCACCGCGACATTCTTCGTAGCGCTGTACCCCGACGTGTTGCGTTCGACGAGCCCCGGCCACAGCCTGACGGTCGACAACGCCAGATCCACGGACTACACGTTGATGGTCATGACGTGGGTGGCGGTGATCTTCCTGCCACTGGTGCTGGCCTACCAGGCGTGGACCTACTGGGTTTTCAGAAAGCGGATCACCGTGCGGGGCGGCGCAGGCCAGGAGCGTCCGCCACCCGACCCCGGAGCTGGAACAGCTCAGCGGCGGATGCGCCGCCGTATCGCGAGAACGCGGTGAAGCCGCTGGACCGGCGGCTGCTGCGGTACGCCCGAACCACCAGGACGTACCTCGCTGACTGTGTGGCTCTGGGTCTGGCCGTCGCCGGGTTGCTCATCGCCCAAGCGACACTGCTCGCCGACATGATCACCGGCGCATTCCTGGACGGTCGGAGCCTGTCGGACCTGCGGACCCCGATGATCCTGCTCGGCGCCGTGGTCATCGGGCGCGCTCTGGTCGCCTGGATGCAGGAGGTCGCGGCGTTTCGCTCCAGCGCAGCGGTCAAGGCGCAGCTGCGGTCCCGGCTACTCGAGCACACCGTGCGGCTCGGCCCGGGCTGGCTGTCCGAGGAGCGCAGCGGCGAGCTCGCCACGCTTGCCATCCAGGGCGCGGAGGCGCTCGACGGCTACTTCTCCCGGTACCTGCCGCAGCTGGTCCTGGGCTGCCTCGTGCCGACTGCGGTGCTGAGCTGGGTGCTCAGGGCCGACCTGGTGGCCGGGGTGACGATTGCGCTGACGCTTCCGCTCATCCCGATCTTCATGGTGCTGGTGGGTCGGGCGGCCCAGCGGAAGATGGATCGCCAGTGGGGCACCCTCTCGTTGCTGGCCGAGCACTTCCTCGACGTCGTGGCGGGGCTGCCGACCCTCAAGATCTTCGGCCGGGCCGCGGCGCAGACCCAGACGATCACCACCATCACCGGCGACTACGCGCGCACCACGATGAGCACCCTGCGCGTCTCGTTTCTCTCCGCGCTCGTGCTCGAGCTTCTGTCAGCCCTCGCTGTGGCGTTGGTCGCGGTGGCCGTCGGCCTGCGCCTTCTCGCGGGCGAGCTGGGCCTGTCCACCGCGCTGCTGGTGCTGATGCTGACCCCGGAGGCCTACTGGCCACTGCGCCAGCTAGGCATCCACTACCACGCCAGCGTCGAGGGCGTCGCCGCCGCGCAACGGATCTTCGCGGTGCTCGAGACACCCGTGCCGCCGGTGGGCACTCGCGTCGACCTGCCCGACCTAGCGAGCTCTGCGGTGCGGGTGGAGGACGTGACCGTGAAATATCCCGGCCGTGCCGAGCCGGCGCTTCAGGGCGCGTCGCTGGACCTGTTGCCCGGCGAGGTGGTGGCCCTGGTTGGACCCTCTGGCTGCGGGAAGTCGACTCTGGCGGCGCTGCTCGTGGGCTTCGTCCGTCCCGACCGGGGACGAGTCCTGATCGGAGAACGTGTCCTCGCCGAGCTGGACCTCGACACCTGGCGGCGCCAGGTGGCCTACCTGCCTCAGCACCCGCGACTGTTCGCGGGCACCATCGCCGACAATGTCCGGCTCGGCGCACACCTTGCCAGCGACGACGAGGTACGTCGGGCGCTGCACACGGCCGGCGCAGGCTTCGTCGAGCGGCTGCCGACGGGCATCGACACACCTTTGGGTGAGCGCGGGTCGGGCCTGTCCGCGGGGCAGCGGCAGCGCATCGCGCTGGCCCGCACGTTTCTCCGCGATACACCGCTGGTGATCCTGGACGAGCCGACGAGCGGGCTCGACGTGGAGAGCGAGGCAACCGTGCTCGACGCGATGCGCCAGCTCGTCGCCGGGCGCACCGCGCTTCTTGTCACGCACCGGCCGGCGCTGCTGACGATCGCGGACCGGGTAGTGCGGCTGGACCGGGTGGCGGTGGCGGCATGAGCTCGCTGCTGCGCGTCCTGGTCTTCGCCCGCGCCGTCCGCGGCCGGCTCGCGCTGGCCGTTCTCACCGGCGCGCTCGCCCTCGGGGCCGCCGTGGGACTCATGGCTACCTCGGCGTGGCTCATCTCCCGCGCCGCGGAGCACCCGCCGATCCTCACCCTCATGGTCGCCATCGCGGCGGTCCGCGCGCTGAGCATCGGCCGCGGGGTCCTGCGCTACGCCGAACGTCTCGTTGGCCACGGCGCGGCGTTGGGCGTGCTGCGGGAGTTGCGGGTCGCCGTGTGGAAACGGCTCGAGGCGATTGCCCCGGCCGGGCTGCCGGAATACCGCTCAGGCGATCTGCTGACCCGGTTGGTCGCCGACGTCGATGCCGTGGCGGACGTGTTGCTACGGGTGATGATCCCCGCTGCGGTGGCCGCCGTCGCCGGTGCTGGAACCGTCGCGCTGGTCTACTGGCTGCTGCCGTCCGCCGCGGTCACGCTGCTCGCCACCATGCTGTTCGCCGCGGTGGCGGTGCCGTGGCTGATCGCACGGGCGGGTCGGCGAACCGAGCAGCGCCTCGTCCCGCTGCGGGGCAGGCTGACCGCTTTGGCTGTCGAGCTGATCCATGGTGCGCCCGACCTCATCGCTTTCGGCGCCGCCCGTCGTCGGCTGTCGTTGCTGGCCAGCCTCGACGGTGAGCTGGCGAAAGCCCAGGCGTGCTCGGCCCGGACCACCGGGCTCGCGGCCGGTTTGACCGCACTCGCTGCAGGGCTCGCGGGGTGGGCTGCCCTGGCGCTAGGGATCTCCGCTGTGCACTCCGGAGCGTTCAGCGGGGTGGCGCTCGCGGTCGTCGTACTCATCCCGCTTGCCGCGTTCGAAGGGGTGACGATGCTGCCGCCGGCGGTGCAGCACCTGCAACGGGGGCGGCGGTCGGTTGACCGGGTCAGTGAGGTGCTCGACCGCGTGGCGCCGGTCCGGGAGGCGGCGGCGCCCGTCGCACTGCCGTCGGCGCCCTACACGGTTCGGGTGGTGGGGCTACGGGCCCACTGGCCCGGGGCCGGCACACCGGCTCTCAACGGAGTGGACCTGGAACTCCGACCAGGCCGGAGGGTGGCGGTGGTGGGCTCGAGCGGTTCAGGCAAGACCACCCTGGTCTCGGTGCTGGTGCGGTTCCTCGATCCGAGCGCGGGCCAGGTCACCCTCAACGGGACCGACATCACCACACTCGCCAGCGACGACGTACGCTGCGTGATCAAGCTCTGTGCCCAGGACGGGCACCTCTTCGACACCACCATCGAGGAGAACGTGCGCTTAGCCCGCCGGTCCGCGACACCCGAGGCAGTGCGCGCGGTCCTGGCCCAGGTCCGGTTGCTGGAATGGGTGGACAGCCTGCCCGAGGGTGCACAGACGCCGGTCGGCGAGCACGGAGCCCGAGTGTCCGGTGGGCAGCGGCAGCGGATCGCCCTGGCCCGGGCGTTGCTCGCTGACCCACCGGTACTGCTCCTCGACGAACCAGCCGAGCACCTTGACCTCGCGACCGCCGACGTGCTGACCGCTGACCTGCTAGCCGCGACGGCCGGGCGCACTACGCTTTTCGTCACCCACCGGCTCGCGGGCCTGGAAGCCGTCGACGAGGTCATCGTCGTTCACAGTGGTCGGGTCATCCAGCGGGGCAGCCACGCTGCGCTGATCGCGGTGGCCGGGCCGTACCGGCGCATGTGGGACCGCGAGCGCGCGGCAGTGGACCCCGTATGAGGCGTTCGGGCGGAGCGACGGGGATCGGATCGACAGGCCATTGGCGTGAGAGCCGCAACAGCGGCCAGCATGGCAAGTCTGAACCGTCGATGCATTAGTCGACGAATGGTCACTCGCTGCGTGCATGATCCTACGCCTGAGCACGCTGTGTGAAATGCGTACTAAAAGAGAGCCCCCTCACCATATATAGTCCCGTACCGTTGTGCCTGGCGAGTGAGATATTTTATGGGCTCCTGATTGGCAGCTCGAATCTCCGCGTTCAGCGCCGCGGGCGAGATGAGTCCCGCCGTCCCAGCAGCAGCGCGTCGTACTCCCTCGGTAGCTGGTCGGTGATATCCCGGAGTTCCTCATCCGGGATCATCTCGCGCAACGTCGTCAACACCCCCCGGGTATGCGCGACCGCCTGCTCGAGATCCACTCCCTCGCACTCGGCGACCCGCATGACGAAACGGTCCAGCGGGATCTTCCGCGCCACGCCGTTGCTCTCTGCAACGCCGCGTTTGAGTGGCTCGTGCATCTCTACGGGTAACCACAGCATGAGATCCCTGACCTCGCCGCCCGCGATGCGTTCGGCCAACGTCTGCAACACTGCTTCGGTAGCCCGCCGGGCGCCATCCAGGTCGAGCCCGGTGCGGTCGGCGACCTGCGAGAGGAACTTCGCGGCCGGCACTGCCTCAATGTCCGGGCCTCGGCTGAGCAGCGGCGTGAAGTCCCTCGGCAGTTGGGCCACGATGTTGTCGTACTCCTCGGGGACCGCCTGGCTCAATGCGGTGAAGACGGCCGCGGCATAACGTTGTGCGGTGGAGAGATCAACCTCTGCGCGCTCGCTGATCCGGCGCACAAACTCGTCGACATCGAAGCGCTGCGCCCCCCACGAGCTAGTGTGCAGCCAGGCGCCCACCTCGACAGGGAGCAGCCCAGCGACCTGACGTGCCTCCTCGCGGGTCACATGCTCGGCGAGGGTCTGCAACGTTGCGCGAATCGCCCGCTCGGTCCCCGCTCGGTCGGTCCGCGCCAGCCGTGCCACTGTGGTCACGAAGGTGTCGTAGTTCATGGCGTTGGCCTCGATGCTCGCAGGGTGGTGTCCGGGACGGTACGCGCGCCGCGTCCGGCCCGATTCGACCTGCCATGACGAATTTCCGTCCCACACTAAACGAGTTCAAAAACATCGGCCCCAGCTGGCTACGGCAGTCCAGAACCCGGCGGCGGCACGACCGGAGACGCTCTTGAGCGGGTCCCATAGCCAGAGTTCTGCTTCATTCCTGTTGGTGGGGGGCAGCAGCTTGGATGGCGACTTAGGTGGGGGTGTGGTCGGGTGTGAGGGGATGGGGTGTGGGTGGTGTTGATGGGGCGAGAGGGGATTTCGATGGGTCGGTTGGTTGGGCAGACGGGGGGTCGTGGGCAGCGCATTGTGGTGGGGTTGTTGGCGGATCCGGGGCTTCCTACGGAGATTGCCCGGCGGTTGGCGGGGGAGTTGCCGGGGTTGTTGGCTGATCAGCCGAGGGAAGGGATGCGTTATGAGGTGGTGATGGTTTCTGAGACGTTGCAGCGTGGTGGGGATAGTCGTGGGGATCGGTTGGTGGATCTGGCTGCTCAGCGGCGGGAGGAGGAGGGGTGGGATTTCGCGGTTTGCCTGACTGATCTGCCGGTGCACAAGAATGGCCGTCCGGTGGTGGCTGAGCTGAGCCGGAAGGCGGCCGCGGCGGTGCTTGTTGTTCCGGCGTTGAAGGTGGTTAACCCGGCTGAGCAGGCTCGGGACATTGTTGTGGGGCTGATTCTCGAGTGGGTTGCTGGGGAGGGGAGTGGTCAGCCGCTGGATCGGCTTGAAAATCGGGTGCCCAGCCTGTATCAGGCGGAACCCGATGATGATGACATTGATGTGCAGTTGGCCAGTTCGGCGGGACAGTGGCGGATGTTGGCCGGGATGGTACGGGTCAACCGGCCGTGGCGCCTGGTGCTGGGGTTGCGCAACGCGCTGGCCGCGGCCGTGGCTACCGCGGCTTTCGGGTTGGTGTCTAGCCCGGTGTGGCAGGTCAGCGCGGAGATGAGCACGGTGCGGTTGTGGGTGGCCAATGTTGTGTCGTTGGTCGCGATCATCGGCTGGTTGGTTGCGAACCACCAACTGTGGCAGCGCCCCAAGGTTCCCGACCCGCGGGAACGTCGGCGAATCCGGCTCTACAACGCCGCGACTCTGTTGACCCTTGCGATCGGGGTGTTGGTGTCGTATGGGGTGCTGCTTGTCGGCAACATCTTCACCGGCTGGTTCGTGGTGGTTCCGGAGGTGTTCTCCAAGGCGATCGGCCGACCGGTCAGCTTCGCCGACTACTTCCGGCTGGCCTGGCTGGTCTCCTCCCTGGCCACCATCGGCGGCGCCCTGGGATCCGGACTCGAATCAACCGACACAGTACGCAGCGCAACCTGGGGCCGCCGCTACCAGAAGAACCGGCAAAACTAGGCCCTACCGGAAGCGAGTCCCGAATTCGGCGCGCAGCGCGGGCAGCAGCTTGTCCTTGGCGTAGTCGAGGAAGGGCCGTTGGTGCTGCGGAGCGCCGCCAATCTGCACCAGCGCGAGATCCGTGAACCCCGCCTCGGCGAAGGGCCTTGCTGCCGCCACATGTGAGTCGAGGTCTGGTCCACAGGAGATGTGTTCGGCGACATCTTCCGGCCGGACGAACTGGTTTGCGGCGGCGAACCCGGCCGTGGAGGGCAGCTCTGCGTTGACCTTCCAACCCCCGCCGAACCAGCGGAATTGCTCGTGCGCCCGCGCAATCGCGGTCTGTCGATCAGCGTCGAAGCAGATCGGCAACTGACCGATCCGGCGGCTGGTGCTCTTTCCGGGTCGCGCGGCGTTCCACATCTTGGCCAATTCGGCGTTCGGCTCGACGGCGATCATGTGGTCGGCCAGCGGGGCGAACAATTCGCAAGATTGGGCGCCTGACACCGCCACCGCGATCGGCACCCGCTGCGTCGGCAGGTCCCACAGTTTCGCCGAGTCGACTTGGTAATGCTGGCCGCGCCGGGTCACGTAACCGCCATCGAACAGCGCATTGATAATCTTCAACGCCTCGACGAGCATCTTGTGGCGCACCGTGACCGACGGCCAGCCGCGCCCCACCACGTGCTCATTGAGGTTCTCCCCAGACCCCAGTCCCAGGGTGAACCGGTCGCCTGACAGCAGCCCCACCGTGGCCGCTTGTTGGGCCACCACGGTGGGGTGGTACCGCATGATCGGGCACGTCACATAGGTCATGAGCTCAACGCGCTCGGTGGCCTGCGCGACGGCGCCAAGCACCGTCCAGGCGTTCGGTGCATGGCCCTGGGCGTCCAGCCACGGGAAGTAGTGATCACTGCAAACCTCGAACGCGAACCCGGCCTGCTCGGCGCCCACCGCGTAGTTCACCAGGTCGGTAGGCCCGGATTGCTCGGTCATCAGGGTGTATCCGATCTCCATGCCCGCTCCATCCCGCCCGTCGAATGACTGGAGTGACATTGTCAATCATGCCCTGGGTGGATGTCCCGCGCTTGGCATCGGAGTCCAATCGGACGACTAGCGGCTAGGGGAGCGGCATCGTTTCCAGTCGGTGTGGCAGTCGCCGAGAGCGCGGGTTTTGATACTCGCGCCCGCTGTGGGCGGGACCGCCGCGAAGCACGCACCGGGCCCGGGGGATCGCGACACGACTGGTGGTGTCACGTGCCCGGTCGAGCCGGTATGTACTGGACATGGGCGACTCGGGTACGCGCGATCGTGAGGACCAGGTGACACACGGCGAGCTACGCGATGCTCCCCGCCAGCTCGCCGAGCTCGAGTTGTGCTTGCGCCGCTGCGCTCGGTCCGGGTGGTGATGGCGATGTTTGTTGTCGTCGGGGAGGCGCTTGTCGACCTGGTCGGCCAGCGTCGAGGTCGGACGTTCGTCGCCCATCCGGGCGGTAGCCCGGCTAACGTCGCGCTCGGTCTGGCGCGGCTGGGTGTTCCGGTGACGCTCATGACGCTCCTCGGGCACGACGGGTTCGGTGAGATGATCTTGGAGCATCTGCGGGCCAGTGGCGTCCGTGTCAACGGAGGTCCCTCTCACGGCATGTCGACCAGCCTCGCGATCGCCACGCTCGCCGCGGGTGTCGCGTCGTACGACTTCCGGATCGAATGGGACATGCCCGTCCTCGCACCCCTGCCGATCGAGACCCGCTGCCTGCACACCGGTTCGCTGGCGACGGCCCTTCAGCCGGGCAACGCGAACGTCATGGACCTGGTCGAGCGGGAGCGCACGAGGGGTCGGGTGACGATCTCCTACGACCCGAATGTACGGCCGGCGCTGCTGGGTGACGCGGCGCAGGCGCGGACGGGCATCGAGCGTCTGGTTGCCCTTTCCGACGTTGTCAAGGTCAGCGACGAAGACCTTCGGTGGCTTTATCCCGACCAGCCCGATGAGCTCGTGGCACAGGACTGGCTGGCGTTAGGACCAGCGCTTGTGATGGTGACCCGCGGTGGAGTGGGGGTCTACGCCCTCTCCGCCGGCGTTGAGTTGTACCGGCCGGCCGTGCCGATTGACTTGGTGGACACCGTCGGCGCGGGTGATTCCTTCACCTCCGGGCTTCTCGAGGCGCTGCACCGGGCCGACCTCATCGGCGGTTCGCGCCGCGAGGCACTAGTGGCGATCGACGAGTCGACCCTTGTCAGCATCGTGGACGCCGCGGCCCTGACCGCGGCAATCACATGTTCCCGGCCGGGTGCCAATCCGCCGACACGAGCCGAGGTCGACGCGCTGCTCGCGGCCCGGGACTGCTCCAGCGACGCGACGAGCACGGGACATAACCACTTGCCGACCACCTGAGGTCCATCACTGAAGTTCTCGAAGGGACGTGTCCGCCATGGCGCAAGCAGTCTCGAACCACGACGCCGAGCGCGCGATGCCGATGAAACAGCGCCTTGTCTATCCCAAGATGGGTTTGCTCTTCGTGGTCCTCATCGGCTGCTTCACGGCTTGGGGGATCGCGGCCGACCTCACCACGCCGATGGTGGCCGGTTTCAAACACATCTTCGAGATGAGTACGTTCCAGGCCAGCCTGGTCCAGTTGGCCTACTTCGGTGCCTACTTCCTCCTCGCCCTGCCGGCGGCCTTAATCAACGAGCGGTTCGGCTATAAGGCCGGGTTGCTGACCGGCCTGGGCTTGGCCGCCGCTGGGGCATTCCTGTTCTATCCCGCGAGCAAGATTCTGACCTACGAGGCATTCCTGGTCGCGCTGTTCGCTCTAGCCGCCGGGTGCTCCATCTTGGAAACCTCGGCCAACCCCTACGTGATCTCCTTGGGGCCGGAGGAGACGGCGACCCGGCGGCTGAACTTCGCGCAGGCGTTCAACCCGCTGGGCACCAACATCGGCGTGCTGATCGCCGCGACCCTGATCTTGCCGAAGCTGGATTCCCCAGTGGACCTGACCTCCGCCACGCCGGAGCAGGTCCGAGCTATCCGTGCGGGGCAGCTCGGCGCCGTGATGGGTCCCTACCTCGGGCTCGGCATGCTGCTCTTGGCCATCTGGGTCGTGATTGCCACCCAGAGAGCGCCCAAGATCATCGAGGAGTTTCCCAATGTCGGTGACACCAGCAAGGGCGCGCTAGCCCGGATGCTCTGGAACAACAAGCGGTACCGGTTCGGTGTGGTGGCCCAGTTCTTCAACGTCGCCGCGCAGGTCTGCACGTGGACCTTCCTCCTGCAGTACGTCCAGCAGGCCATCAACGGCAGTCTGGAGCTCGGCGGCTACCTGCTGCAGGTCAGCCTGATCATTTTCCTGCTGTCCCGATTCCTGATGACCTGGGTGATCGGAAAGATCCGCGCGACGAAGGTAATGGCCGTCCTCGCCGTCCTCGCTGTGCTGCTGTGTCTCTACGCCGTGGCCGCACCCAACATCACGGGGGTCGTGGCGCTGGTCTTGGTCTCGTTCTGCCTGTCACTCATGTTCCCCACCATCTACGGGGTTGCCCTGCACGGCCTCGGCCCGGCCAC
>JAODNG010000132.1 GCA_025465385.1 Pseudonocardiales bacterium | reverse complement strand
GGTTCGTGCAAACGGAGAGGGACCGTGTCCGAATCACCGAACCCGACCGGCCTGTGGAGATCGCCGAGTCAGCGCCCTGACTAATCCGTCGCTCCACGTGCTGCGTGGCGCCGGAGACCCTAACGACCGCTAACCCAACGCGCTCTTTTGCCGCTGATAGCGCGCGGACGCTGGCGTAGGCCGTGGCGAGCGGTCCCCGGGGGGTCCTACCCCGGTCTGGGGATAGGCCGTGGCCGTGGATTGCGTCCTGCGGATGCAGCGTGTCGTCTTTGCGGACACCGATGGTGACGGTGTGGCTGACATCGGCAGTGAGCAGGCCCCGGCAGGTGTTGCCGAGCTGACCGGCCAGCTCGGGGCCATAGAGGTCGACGGTTTCCACGGGCCGTTCGGCGTGTTGCGACCGGCCAGAACGCCCGTGCCCTACTCTCACTCGAACAAAGGTTCGATGATGAGGGGGCCGGGATGAGCACAACTACACAGACGACCACACGGACAACGGCGCTACGCCCTCGACGCGGGGCGCCGCGGGCGATCGCGGCCCGCCAAGTACAACAGCAACGCCGCGGCTACACCCGGGCCGTGCTCCGCAGCCTGGCGCGCAACCAGCAGGGACGATCCACCGCGCAGGTCCAGCGCATGCTCCAGAACTGCCTCAGCCCGCTGGGCGTACGCCTGTCCACCGCAACACTGCACAAGCTCGCGGTGGACATCACCGCTGGACGTCCCGTCGAACTGCCCTGAGCATCGGCCATGCAACTGCCGAGGATGTCGTGCTGCGGCACCGACTGGGTAGGGGTTGATCGCGCGCATTGTTGTCGTCGCACCGGTGGATGCGGCCACGTCTTCGACGATGCGCAGCTGTGGGACGCCCACCGCCCCGCGAGGGGCTGTGTGGACCCCCGCTGTGTGGGGCTGGTGCAGGCCAACAACGGGATCTGGTTGCGGGCACCGGATCTGGCACGCAACAGCAGCCGGCCAGCGGCGACGAAAAGACTGGGTCTTCCGGCATGAGTGTGGATCATCATGGGGATCTTTCGTGGGGTAGGTGAAGTTCGATCGGGCCGCAGGAGCGCATCACCAGGGCGAGGGTGGCTTTTGGCCGAGTGGAATCCGTAGGCGCGTCGGTTGATCGTCGTAGGTGGTTGTTGAGTCCTTCGGCGCGGCCGTTGTTCACCCCGAGGCGGAGGGCGGCGAGGATGCCGTCGCGGAATGTGGGCTCTGCCCGAAGCGCCGACTAAACCCGGAGACCCGTGCAGTCCGATGCCGCCCGGACACCGCCTGCGGCGACAGCGACCCCACGGTCGATAAGGTGCTCGGACAGGCCGGCCTGCTCACCGTGCCAGCGCACCCATTCGGGCAATAGCGCCTTCGCCGCGACGGTGATCGGATCATCAGGGATCCAATCGTTGATCAACGCGAGCTGGAATTCCACTCGATGCGGCGAGACCGCATGCCAGGTGTCGGGCAGCGTCCCCTCCATCCACTGTTGTGCCAGCGCACCGACGGCCTCCGGATCAGGTTCGCTACCGTGCCGGTGCACATGCCAACCGGTGAACGCCGCCGCCATCGGATCCGTGTCCAGGTCGTGGTACAACGACCGCGCTGCCGGCAGTGACATTCCCCGCCTCCGCAGCGCATCCGCGAGATTGCAGATCCGGCGGCGCGCCCGAAACCAGTTATCCAGCACCGTCTGAGATTCGGTTCCCCGGAGAATCTCTTCTCCGGAATCGCAATGGACGAGGCAAAGCAGGCGTTCTGCCGTCTCGACCCGCTCCGGTTTCGCGCTCTGCGCGGTATCACCCACCAGCGCTCGCCACGCGGTGGCCGCCTGCTGCACGTCGTCGAAGACACCCGCATGAACGATCTCAACGAACCCGCACGCGTCGATATCGAACAAGAACACCGAGCGGTCCACCCCATCGGGATAGGAAAAACCAGCGATCAGCGCGATGCGCGCCCCGTAGGCGTCGCGCATCTCCCACACCTCACCGGTGGCCGTGATCCGCGCGAGCTGCCGCAGCCAGTCCGGCTGCTGGCGCACCGCCGCATCACCCCGCAACTCCTTCTTCGCTCGGTCCAACGCCGCCCGCGCTATCGACTGCAGCGCCGGTGACCCGATCGAGGTGAGACCGTGCAGCAATCGCCACGGTGGCTCCCACACGCCGTCCCGGCTGCCCACCTGCTCCCGGATCCGAGCCGTCGCGGCCTCCGCGAGGTCCTCGAACCACCAGCTAAACCACAGCCCTTCGCGTTCCTCACGGACAACGCGGTGCAGCTCGGTGCCCAGCAGCTCCGCCGTCGCCTGGTCAAGCTCCCGAGGCCCCCGCGCCGCCATCACGACACCAGCCCGATCAAGGACAGCCTTAGTCGCGGAATCGAACCACGCTGGCCGCTGCGGCGGACCCAGCAACGACTGCATCGCCGTAAACGACGATCGCGGTTGAGCTGCTTGCATACCATAGGTGCGACGGCGCGCGGCCCCCCGCAGACCGGAGGTGATCTTACTCTTCTGGGACTTGCGACCACGAGACACCGGCGACATGCGCAGGATGGTAGGACTGCGCGCGGTGACCACCACGCGCTAGCCCTGTCCGCGGTGACCGCCGTCGCCGGCACCTGGACCGAACTCGGACTTTTCCGGCATCACGAAGCTCGCCCGGGTAATAGATCCGCCTGTGGCAGGCTACCGCCGTGGAGATGGACGAGCTGCTGACC
>JAODNG010000308.1 GCA_025465385.1 Pseudonocardiales bacterium | reverse complement strand
GCCTGGATCAGCATTGTCACCAACCACGCCAGCCCCGTCGCTGTCGGGCCCACCTGGTATCTCTCCGTGCAGTCGCATCTCAGAGAGATCCAGGGGTGACCCTGCAGACCACGCCCTACGGCTCGGGAAAACGATGCGCGACGGCGCGGTCTCCTGACCGACCACGCTGCGAACCACGGCAGGTGGCACCTTCTCGATTAACGACGGCCGAAGGACTCTGGTCAGATGCCAACACATGAAGTGCTGGCGGTAGTCCACGCTCTCTGCACTGTCGATGTCAACCAGCAGACCTGTGATGTTCACTCCTGCGTCGAGGCGAGCCTGACCGATAGCGCTGTTGACCGCTCCCGCCACTGCGCGGGACTCGGCTTCGCCGCTGCCGATCATTGTCGCCTCCGGGTCATGCAAGATTCAGTCAGATGATCCACGGTGCTGAGAGAGCAGGCGAGCACGGAACTCGTTCACCCTCGCTCTGGTCTCTTCGGCTCGTCGGGTCTCGCTGGTCTCGAACGTCTTGAATACCGCCTCGGCCCCATACTCATCGATCAAGCCTTGGGCGACACGAGTCACCGCGTCCCGAACGAAGGCGGAGAGTGTTTGCCCTTGGTGCCGTGCGACCACCTCAAGCAGGGATCGCTCGTCCGCTGGCACGCGGAAGCAAATGGGAGAAGACTCGCTGGCCATTGGATCTCCCCTCCGCCTAGTCGAGACACCCAGCTACGCCACATTGCTTGCTGCCTGGTGACTTAGCTTAGCTTTGTATGACTTATACGTCAACGCCGCTGTGCTACGTGGATACGTCTGCGTTGGCTGCTGCCGGGAGGTGGTCCATCGGCGATCTCTGTTCGGCGACCTGGAGCTCGTCGCGATCTTGAACGGCTGCCGGCTCCTGTGCGGCAATCCTTCGCCCAGTCTGTACGCCGCTCCCGGATCACAGCGCCGTCACGCCTGATGCGCCGAGGCCACGTCGGCCGCCTAAGCACGTATGGCCTGGCGCTCGCCTGACTCCTCCCCCTGGCTCACACCATCACCGGCCTTGTCTAACTTTAACGTATACGTATACAGTCCTCCCAGGAGGTGGTGAAGATGACCAACATCATGTTCCTGCTGGCGGCTCTGTTGTTTGCCCTCGGTGTGTTGATCGGATTAGGCCTGCACACGCAAGCCGTCGACCGCCAGTATCGGCGGGTCGCGCAACTGGTACGAGAACTTCACGAGCTAGAGGAGGCCCTGGCGGAGCAAGACAAGACCCGGGCGAGAAGCGATCATCCTCGCCGGATCTACCAGGGACATCCCACTGGAGCCTCACACGCTGCCGTTGGCAGGT
This sequence comes from Pseudonocardiales bacterium, assembly GCA_025465385.1. Classification (GTDB taxonomy): domain Bacteria; phylum Actinomycetota; class Actinomycetes; order Mycobacteriales; family Pseudonocardiaceae. The sequence continues at coordinate 4,791 of JAODNG010000308.1, read as the reverse complement.
AACGGGTGTGGCGGCGTTGTCGAGCCGCGCCGGGCTGGCAGAACGAATCACAGCGACCAGCCCGACGCGTACACCGGGATGATCCGCGCTGAGTCCGATCAGCGCGGATCACCAGGCCGAAGAACAACGCTAGCCAGCCCGGACGCTGTCCCGCTTAAGGGACTTGCCCAGGACTGCGCCCTTCTGACGTGACGTCGTCACCGCTGTGACCAACGAATTCACCGCTGCCGCCGATGAGACCGACCACGGGGCCTAGGCAGTTAGGGCCGCCATGTCTGACGCCTACCCCCGCTAGTCGGACCATCCAGCTCGGCTGCGGCCCGAGGATCATCCGCAGCCCGACTCGCGGTGAGCGCTGGCCTCAGCACGAACTCAGTCCCCCCAGCTCATCGAAGGAACGCGAGACCAATGGCAACTGGCACCACCATCAGTGCTGCCTCCGCCGATGCCACGAGCAACATCGCTGACCTGTTACCACGTATCGGCGACGGAGATTCGACCGCCTGGGAAGAAATCCTTCGCCGGTACGGCACGCTCGTGTCCACGACGGTGCGATCATTTCGGATGCAAGACGCCGACACACTCGATGCAGTGCAGACAACCTGGCTACGGCTGGCCGAAAACGCCCACCGGGTGCGGCATCCAGCGCGGCTGGGCGGGTGGCTCGCGACCACCGCCCGCCGTGAATGCCTACGCATCCTGCGCCATATCGCACCCACCCCGCACCTCTTTGAAACGGATCTAGAGGCTGTCGCCGACCCCTCAGCTGGACCCGAACAGATCACCATCGAGACCGACAGCACACGCAGGCTATGGAAACACGTCGACGAGCTGTCACCCCGTCAACGCACCTTACTGCGCGCGCTATTCGCCGACAATGCCCGCCCCTATGCCGAGATCGCTAGCGCCGCCGGAATCCCGCCCGGCGCAATCGGGCCTACCCGAACGCGAGCCCTACAACAGCTACGAGACAGACTCGACAAAGACAAGCCAGAAAAGGAAGACTGACGATAACCACGGCATCCCCAGTCGACTGAGAGTGAGCGACATTGATCACGACTGGTGCGCATTTAAGAGATGAGGAAGATCTTGGGACGCCGAGGTAGGTTTCGGGTAGCGATCCGGCTGCGGGACAGGACTGGTCGGGGGTGTCGACCGGGGCGACGCTGCCCGCACACTATTGGTGTACTGGAGGACAGAGTCAGGGGAGGCCGGCGGATCTTGGCCGTTCCGAGCCGCTGAGCCAGCTTCTTGGTGTCAACCCGGTGCGCTCCGCTGGCGAGGGCCAACAGCGGCTTGCCGGCGGTGTCGAAGACCAGACTGTCCGCGATCGCGCCCTGCTCACAGTCAAGCGCTGCAGCCGCCGCGACGGCGGTGGGAGCTGGCTTGGCGCGTCGCCCCAGTTCGGCATCGACACCAATCATGCGCAGGACGGCCGCCACGTCGCCGACAGCGGAGGATAGAGGCTCAATGTGGTCACCTCAACCGGGTATTGGGTGTCGACAGGATCGCCAACTACGACGGTGAGTCTCTCAGCAGCTCGCAATCAGGAAGCGCATCGCAGGAGGCCGAGATGGGCTTTGGCCTCCAGGATGCGTCGTTGGGCATCGGTGATGCGCACCGCGAATTGAGGGTTTCTGGTTGCGGCGGACAGCACCTTGTCGATCATCGGTTCCAGGGTGGCCGGGTCGGCGGTCACCACGATGTCTCCCCCGGCGGCGAGAAACCGCACCGCGCGTTGTCCGGGTGCCAGGGCGGCGACCTGTTCGGCCCGGCCCAAGTCGTCGGACACAATCAGTCCTCGGTAACCGATCTTCTCCTGGAGCAAGGTGGTGATGATTGCCGCAGAGAAGGTGGCCGCACGGTCTGGGTCGATTTTGGCGTAGACCGCTGAGGACACCATCAGCCAGGGGGTTTCTGCGTTCGACGCACTGGTGAATGGCAGCAGCGTGGGATCGGTCGCGGTGGTTTGCTGGTCTATCACGCCGGCTGAGAAGTCGGTGTTGTCCCGCACCCCGCCCAGGCCGGGGAAGTGTTTCACGGTGCTGACCACGCCAGCATCACGCATGCCACGGCTGAAGGCCAAGACGTGGTCGGAGACTACCTGTGGGTCGGTGCCAAACGCCCGGTCGTAACGGCCGATCGCCGCGTTGGCGTTGCCCAGCGCGGGCGAGAGCACGTCGGCCACGGGGGCGAGGTCGACATTGACGCCGGCGGCCCGTAGCTCCTGGCCCCAGCGGGTGGCGGCGGCCTGCAACACCGCAGGCTCCCAGCTGCCTTGAACCCTCGCACTGGGGATCGGAGAGAAGCCAGGCCCGGACAGGATCTGTACCTGACCGCCCTCCTGGTCGGTGGCCACGAACATCCCGACTCCGCCGCTGGCGCTGGCCCCAAGTCGCTGCACGCTGGCCGTGGCCGCAGCCGTGGCAGCCACCCCCGCGGTGCTGCGACCGGTCAAAAACACCCCGCCAGGAGCCAAACGCTCAATCGCCGACGCGAGCCGATCAACTCCGCTCGCCGGTACTCCCAGCAAAAATAACTGGCCCACTCGCCCGCGAGGGGTCATGGCCTCCAAGGTGGCCTGCACGCACGACACCGGCGCCGGAGACGGTGGCTGCCGCGCGGACGCTGGTGCGGGTCCCGGCCGTGCGACATCCGGTGGGATGGCGGCACAGGCGATCGCGACCGCGCAGGCCGCCACCGCGCCGCCGATCCGCAGCTGTCGAAGCACCCCTCTAGCTCGGTGAAGCTGAGATCCGCCCGTGACACTGCGACCGGCAGCTCACACGCCCAACGTCACGCCCGGCCCTGCGCTGGGCACACACTGAGTTGTCGGCGTTGGTCACCAGCTCATCGAGCATCTCAAGCCGGTCCCACGCCGCCTCCCAAAGACTCTGACCCAGAACCCGATCCACCGCGATACCTTCCCCCGCCCCGACCGTGTCCGGGGATGTCCGATGCCCACCACCCACGCTGCAATCGGGCAACCCTGACTGACAACGTTGCGAATCTCCACCCGGCATAGGCCACCTTGCGCCGAGCGAGCCGCGCAGACAGGTAAACGGCACACGTTGATCGCGGGCCTTGATCCCAGCCGGTCGAAACAGCGGTGTGCGCTGGCGACTAGCGGCACGGGGGCGAGGAGGTAGAGCCACGGCTCGATGCGGCCGGCGGCGTCGTCCCGTGGACTAAAACGTTGGGTGGCCGCACCGCGTCATCATCCCACCGGCACATACCATTTTTGAGCCCATCACCGTCCCGATGGTTGAACCCCTACCGGTCACGCCTCTGAAGATCTGCATAACTTGAGCTACGGCCATCGCTGGCTGGGAAGTCGGTCTGCCTCGAATGACGGCACCGCAGCCGTGTCCTGCCTGGATGACCACGCAACTACGCAAACTCACGCGTGCAATCTAACGCCCGCTCATCGGCAGATGAGTGTCACTGGACCTGCGCAGCGGTCGGCCACTCCACCGCGCTCGATCAATGACCCTTTGGGAACGTCGAGGCGGCGCTGAGCTCGCACAGCGTGGTGGCAATGCTCGCAGCGACCCGCGCATTATTCAGGAGCAGCGCGTGGTTAGCGGCGAGGGTTCGCGCTCCGAGGCTCTCGGTCACCGCCGCCAGGAGCCAAGGAGTGAGACGTTTTCCATTCACATCTTGCGCCGCCGCGTCGCGAAGCGCCCGCGCCGTTGCCTGCTCGACCTCGGAGGGCTCAAGTGCGTGCTGTTCAGGGCAGGGACAGGCGACGAGGACGCCGCCCGACTGTCTGAGCCGACGCCAGCGAATGAGACAGAACCGGGCGATATCCTCTGCCCGCTCCGTGTGCTTGTCCAGTACGAGCCCGCTGCTACGGGCGTAGAAGGCGGGGAAGTCCCGCGTGCCGAGCCCCACCACCGGGACGCCCAACGTCTCCAGCGCCTCCACCGTTCTTGGAAGGTCCAGGATGCTCTTCGCGCCCGCCGCGACTACGGCGACCGGATGGCGAGCGAGGCTGAGCAGATCCGCCGAGACGTCACCCGTATCCCCGCGGTGGACCCCACCAATACCGCCGGTAGCGACCACGTCGATCCCCACGGAGGCCGCAGCGAACACCGTCGCCGAGACCGTCGTCGCACCATCCGCGCCTTGGGCGATCGCCCATCCAAGGTCTCCGGCTGCGCATTTCAAGATCTCACCTGCCCCGCCGAGGCGCTCAATCTCCTCAGGCTCCAAGCCCACCTGCACCCGTCCCGCAATCACCCCAATGGTGGCTGGGATCGCTCCGGCAACCCGCACGGCATCCTCGAGTGAATGAGCTACTCGAACGTTTACCGGAGACGGCAATCCGTGGGCGATCACGCTCGACTCTAGGGCTACGACCGGACTGCCATCGGCAAGCGCCGCGCGGATGTCGTCACGGACGCCTATAAGATCCACGCAGGCATTCTGCCTGAGCAAGCTCACCCGCCGCACCAACGAGACCCTGGTCGACGGCACCATCGCGCGCGAGAACTACGGCATCGCGCACCGATCGGTTCGGCGCTGCGCACGGGCGGTGAAATCCGCCAATCCCTACCCCTCGCGGAAATACAACGCCGATCAGGCGCGCCGTGCCGCGCCCGACCGTCACCCCACGGCCGCCAGTCCAGGGTGTGCCTCCTCGAACGCCTTCGCTATGTCAGCGGGGATTCGACCACGGTCCGACACCTGGCGGCCACCTTCGCGGGCCCAGCGGTCGTCATCGGGAGTGGCCGTCAGGGCGGTCGGCTGGTGACGTCGGCGAAGTGCAACCAATCGTTCAGGAACGTC
>JAODNG010000270.1 GCA_025465385.1 Pseudonocardiales bacterium | reverse complement strand
TTGGCGAACTATTATCCCAACTCCTGAAAATCGGAAGGTCGGTAGTTCAGGATCGCTGACTAACATCGAGCACCGTCCGCCCAGATCATCGCCGGTGCGACCGGTTCACTCCGCGGTCGGTGACCCTCGGCGGTCAGAAACAGTGATGAGTGGTCTGATTCTGGCTCCGTCCGTACACAGGGTTCAGCTGAGCCCACCGTGCGGGGCAGACGAGCCGTTTTGTTCTTTCATGGCGCGGGTGTCACGGGGCGGCAGAAATGGCTCCTGCTCTGCTGGCTGGCCCACCTCGATGCGTTGACCCCTGGCCAATTCGGCGTCGAGTTCGGCGCCCAGCAAGATGGCGATGTTGGAGATCCACAGCCACACCAGGAAGCCGATCACCCCACCCAGTGAACCGTAGATCTTGTTGTAGGAGCCGAAATTGGCCACATAGAACGCGAATCCGGCCGATGCCAGCGCCCAGACCACGACGGCCAGTACACCGCCTGGAGTCAGCCAGCGGAACCCGGGGTGTTTCACGTTGGGGGATGCCCAGTACAACAAGGCGAACGCCAGGCTCACCAGCACGGCCAGCACGGGCCACTTGGCGATGTCCCAAACCAGCACTCCAGTAGAGCCGATCCCCAGCATCTGCCCAGCACGCTGAGCGACAACTCCAGTCGCGACCACGCCGACCGCGGACAATGCCAGCAGCACGACCACCGCAAGGGTCAGACCCACCCGTAGCGGCACTGTCTTCCACATCGGGCGTCCTTCGGGCATCTCGTAAATGGCATTCGATGCACGCATGAACGCCCCGATGTATGCCGACGCTGACCACAGCGCACCGGCCAGGCCGACGATAGCCAACGGCCCAGCAAGGCTCTCGGAATGCTGCAATTCCTTGATCGCATTGACCAGGACGTCCCGACCCTGCCCAGGGACCATGGTGTTGACGTTGTCGATCAGAGTCTGAGTCGCCGAGGGCCCCAACAATCCCAGCACCGCGGTGAGCACGATCACCGCCGGGAAGATCGACAGAATACTGTAATAGGTCAGCGCCGCGGCCCAATCAGTGAGATTGTCCTTACCGAATTCCCGCACCGTGCGCTTAAGCACTGCCCACCACGAACGCGTGGGCAACTCAGTCGGGCCTTCCGGCTGGCTACCCGCAGCACGTCCGGAAATTACTTCCCCCTGCCCATCGGCGTGCTCTTCCAAACTCGCCACCGCCCTCTACTGCAGCATCGGTCCATTGCCCTCGGAGTACCCGGTCGCTGAGCTGGGTACCACGAATCGAGTGCACCGCCCGCTCCGACCGCCGTCGGACCCGAGGTAAGGCGTCCGATGCGGCAATGCGGCCGAACATCTCCTGCGGTAGCCGACAGGCAACTGCCGGCCTACCTCCCGGGATCGGTGCCGGTGATCGTCTTGATGCCCTTGGCGCCGGCCCGGTCCACCGCAGCCTTCACCACGGCGAAGATCGCACCGTGGACCGCGGCGGCAACCAGCACCTCCTTGGTGCTGTACTCCGACGAGGTGGCCCTCGGGGCCTCTTCCTCCCCGGAGACTGCCGCCCACACCTTCTTGAACACCGCGCCGGCCAGGATCCCGCCGAGCACGCTGACGACCAGGTTCAACAGCCTGTACAGCATGTTCACGAGCCTTCATCCCGCCCGCGTCGACGGCGGCGAATCACAAATCCCAGCACGGCTAACAGCTGCGCCCACCGCCGAGCACGACTAGTCCTGGAGCGCCCGCGGACCTGCTGGGCCTTCTTATCCTTCTCTCGCCGGCGTTGGCGACGGCGCAGAGTCAGCAACCCCAACACGGTCAGCGCCGCGCCCACTGCTGCACCCGGCTTGTCCTGAACCACCCGCTGGGTCTTCTGCGCCGCTGCTCCGGTCAACTGCGGGGCTTTCGCAATCGCCTGGGCGCGCACCTCCCGGACCTTCTGAGTGACCTGTGCCGTAAGTTCCTGCGCCTTGCCACCCAGCCCACCCTTCTCGCTCATGCGCGCGGCATACCCGCAACAGTGAGCTGTAAACCCACACTAGATGATCTGGTCGGGTCGACAGCCTGGCCCACACCGGCCTACTGGCCAAAGGACTTCCTTTCCGCCAAAGTCTTGACGCGCTCTACCTCTCACGCCAGACCGAATCATCTGACTTCATAAATAAACGGTTCGCCTAGTGCTGACTCCCGATGTCCCGTCGGCCATGAATCGAGTGACGCGACCAGTCCGCACGGGTCGATCCACACTGGCATGTAGTCGCAGCTCAGCAGCATACAGTGATACTCCAAGGTAAGCGGACGCATAACGAATCAACGTTCACACAGAAGAGGTCATCACGATTTAGATCAACACTCCATGGGGCGAGCCCCGCACAGATCTACACCAGCCACATGTCAAGCTAGCCGCGATCGCTGTTGCGACGATCACCGAAATCCGCCCTGGAACCCGTGTCGCCAGGGGGTCAGTTTTCGGGTGCCGTTGACAGGGGCTCTACCCCCAGCTGCCGACAGCGTGTGCGCAGCGGCTTGCCGACTTACACGCCCCATACCAGCGCGCCCAAGGCAGGAGCGCGCCGCCCTGGCTGCCGTCCATAGCGTGAGCTGATCAGCCACGGGACTTCGAGGTCGGGGCGGCCCGAGAGCGCTGTGGGCAGCGCGCCAACCTCACCCGATCGAGTCGAGCATCAATGTATCTAGCGGGTGTGGCTCGTCCTCGTTTCCTGTGATTGCAGGATTTGGCTCCGTCACCAGCTGCGTCTCGTCAGCGCTCTCTGGTGAGGTAAAGGACGGACGGTTCTGATGCGCTTATTGCTGTGACCCCTATCATCGAAGGTTGTCGCCAAAAATTGTCCCTTGGAGGTAAAAATGAATGACGCCGCATTGCAGGCCAGTCTTCGTCAAATTCGAGAAGCGACGGTCAAAGAGCACGTCGACGCGGAGAACCGTCACGATCCCGACGCTACCGTGGCAACCTTCTCCGACGCCAAGGCCAGCTATGATATCCCCGCGTTTGGGGAGGCGGGCCAGGTCCCGGATCACGATGCGATCCGGGACTTATTTGTGGGCATGTTTTCCGTGTTTCCCGATTTTCATATCGAAGCTGGCCCCTTGCGACATGGTGATGACCACGTCTTTGTTGAGGTTCGTATGACTGGCACCCAACACGTCGACTGGTCGGGGATTCCTTCGACGGGTAAGTCGTTCAACACGCGCATGGCTGTTCTATACGAGTTTGAGGGGGATCAACTTGTGTGTGAACGCGTCTTTATGGACTTCGGCGAAATCGCTCGTCAGCTTGAAGCAGCCAGCTGAGTAAAGGGGCAACGCGAAGTCGCGCTAACCAGCCGGCACCAATTGGTGAACTCGCTGCGGCGACCCACGGTGGTCACTCTGCCCTGGCATCGCGGCCAACAGACGCGCGCCAGCGGCGGGGTTCCTGACACTTGTGAGAAGCGTGCCATTCAAATGGCATCTCGGTGAGGGCGGCTGGAATTTGAACTAAACCCTTGATGGTCACCACGCTTCCAAACTTAGAGTAAGCGGTTGATTCATCGTCAGCGAGCAGTCAATGGAAGTGGCGCTACAAGTTCGCATAGGGTCGGGTCCACGCACGGAGTCGATAGTTAGCGACAACGACAGCATCCCCAACGAGCGCCCAACTGGCGACAGCGGTGAGGGCAAACGCAGACGACAACCCAGCATTGGCCGTTCCTACGGTCATCCCTGACGCGGCGGAACTGGTCAAGTGGGCTTCCTCTTGGTCATCTACGCGCAGCGCCGCGCTGCCCTCCGACCGGGAGTGTGTGGGCCATCGAGGACGAGCAGGCTTTCAGGTGACAGTGATCCGGCTGCCTCACCTGGATGTGTTGCCGCTGGCCGGGCGCCGGGCACGGAGTGCCGAGCCAGCTCTCGACACTTGGTAGGCCCATAGGCGGCAGTCCGGCCAGGGCCGTGACGATCACGTACTCAATGCCATCACGGCGTCGCGGCTCCAGCCCCCGAGTGATCCTGGTTGGCCGTCCCAGCGGGACGGTGTGGATCGTCGGCCGGAAGCCACGTGGTGCCGGCGTCCAGGCCGGGTTGGCCGGCGTCGCGGCTGAGCGCGTCGAGAGCGGCTCGGACCGCGGTGCGGGTCTCGTTTTGCCGTGAGACCAATGACCAGGTCCAGAACGGCGACGGGTGCACTACCGGCCGCTGCGTCAGGTCGGGTGGTACCGGCGTGGTCTGGCCCTTCGGCGAGTTGATCACGGGGCGGCGCAGTCTGCGCACGTGGTCGAAGAACGCCGGGCCGGTGATGCCACCGTCCTCGACGCGGACGACACGCGCGCCGGTGTCACGGGCGAACTCCTCGGCGAAGACGTTCCAGGATT
>JAODNG010000261.1 GCA_025465385.1 Pseudonocardiales bacterium | reverse complement strand
AAGCGCGTCGGCTGCGGCTTCACCAACCAGGACAACTACCAACGTCGTATCCTGGCCCACGCGATCGCTCAGGCAGCGGCGTGATCAGCCAGCACAACGTCACGCTCACCCGGAACCACGGAGAGCCAGTATGCACGTTGATCGCCGTGGACTTGGAGCTGATAGCCCTCATCGGTGATTAACCGGAGCAAGGGACTTTCGAACTGGAGCAACCGCGGCTCGCCGGCGCCATCGACGCGGATATGGACCGAACCCTCGTTGAACCCGTAGAACGGGTCGTCAACCACCCTGTCGATACCTGAACCGCGACCCCCGCACGTAGATCACCGATAACCGACCGTCACCTGGATAGGCCATGATGGCCCCTCCTGGTCGGTCGCTTGCGGACTGACCATTGACCGACGACGGCTGCTATCTACTGAGAGTCGGGCTAGCCGTGCAGCTACCCTGCCGGCGGGGATGTTGCAACGAGCGAGATACCTCTTGTCTCCCGGTGCGTTGCCAATTGCCCGAGCGGAGACCGTCAGTACCAGCTGACAGGTGATGTGACCGCAACTCCGTGGTTACATGCTTGTCATAGCCATGCCGTGTGATAGTTGTGACTCACTCGTGTGGGTGAGGCGCACCTAGGGTTCCGTCGCTGCCTGCAGCGAGTCTGGACCGAGAGGTGCAGGCGGGCAGACACTGCCCGCTCCACGGCGGGATAGAAGCCCGGGAGGTCAGCCACGCCCGGCTGCCTCGCGGCCGGGCGCCGTGGACGCGGAGGCACACCGTGGACGAGCTGCACAACAACTACGGCCCGGAGGCACGATACGCCGTCGAGGCGGAAGCAGCGCTGCCGACGACGAAATGGCAGCAGGAAATCACTCGGGGCCTTGAATTGGGTCTGCAAGGCGCTGACTCGATCGTCGACCGACGGATTCCCACCTTCTCTCGTGGCGAGTTGCCGCATTTCGCCGGCATCAACACCTTCCTCAAGGCTCCTTACGTTGAAGACGTCCGGCGCTGCGGCGAATACGACGTGGCGGTGCTCGGCGCACCCTTCGACGGGGGTACCACGTATCGGTCCGGAACCCGCTTCGGTCCCCAGGGCATCCGCAAGATCTCCGCGCTATACGGGCCGTACAGCTTCGAGCTCGGTGTCGACCTGCGGGAATCCATTACCATTGCCGATCTTGGCGACGTTTTCACCATTCCGGGCAACATCGAGAAGACCTTCGACCAGATCTCGAAAGCGGTCGGGCACGTCTTCTCCTCCGGCGCCTTTCCGGTCGTATTGGGTGGCGACCACTCCATCGGCTACCCGACCACCCGTGCAGTCGCGGAACACCTAGATGGCGGCAAGCTCGGCATCATCCACTTCGATCGCCACGTCGACACCCAGGAAACCGACCTCGACGAGCGCATGCACACCACCCCATGGTTTCACGCCACGGACATCCCCAACGTGCCGCCGCAGAATCTGGTGCAGATCGGTATAGGCGGTTGGCAGGCGCCACGGCCCGGGGTGCAAGTCGGCCGGGAGCGCGGCACGACGATCATGACCGTCACCGACTGCGTCGAGATGGGCATCGAGGAAGCCGCGCAGCGTGCCCTGGACGTCGCATGGGACGGCACTGACGCCGTCTGGCTGTCCTTCGATGTCGACTGCCTCGACGCCGCATTCGTCCCAGGCACGGGATGGCCCGAGCCTGGCGGCTTCCTACCCCGCGAGGTGCTGAAGTTCATCCAGCTCGTCGCCGCGCGTCCGCTGGCGGGAATCGAAGTCGTGGAGTGCTCCCCGCCCTACGACAACGCCGAAATCACGGCGCTCATCGCGACCCGGGTCATCTGCGACACCCTCGGCTGTTTGGTACGCGCCGGTCACCTGCCACGAAAGGCGGCTTCATGAATACTCCGACTCTCCTCACGAGCTCGACCGGCGGCCCGGACGCCGACGATCTGCGCAGCATCGGCTACCGGCAGGAGCTGCACCGCAGGCTCGGCGCCTTCTCCTCCTTCGCCGCGGGGTTCTCCTTCGTCTCGATCCTCACCACCGTGTTCCAGCTCTTCGCGCTGGGGTACTCCTTCGGCGGCCCGGCGTTCTTCTGGACCTGGCCGCTGGTGTTCGCCGGCCAGTTGTGCGTGGCGCTGGTCTTCGCTGAGCTGGCGGCGAGCTGGCCGCTGGCCGGATGCATCTATCAGTGGTCGCGCCGGCTAGCGGGGGAGACCGTCGGTTGGTTCGCCGGCTGGGCCATGATGATCGGTTACGTCGTCAGCGTGGCCGCCATCGGCATCGCGCTGCAGGCGGTGCTGCCCGCGGTGTGGTCAGGATTCCAGATCGTCGGCAGCGACCCGTCGATCACCTCAGCGTCCGGCGCGGCCAACGGGATCCTGCTGGGCTCGGTGCTCATCGCGCTCGCCACAGTGATCAGCGCCGTCGGGGTGCGATTCATGGCATTGATCAACGGGATCGGTGTGACCTGCGAGCTGGTTGGTGTGGTACTGCTGCTGGTGTTGCTCTTCGGCCATGCGCAACGTGGTCCCGGGATTGTCACCAAGACGCTCAACGTGTCCGGTAATAGTCCCTACCTGTACGCCTTTCTCGCCTCCACGCTCATGGCGGCCTATGTGATGTACGGCTTTGACAGCGCTGCGGAGCTGTCCGAGGAGACGGCGGCGCCACGGCGTGTGGTGCCGTCGGCGATCCTGCGTGCGCTGCTGGTCTCCTTCGTCGGTGGCGGGTTCATGATCGTGGCTGCGCTGATGGCGGCGCCGTCGCTGACCGACGGTCAGCTGTCCACCGGCGGCATCGCCTACGTCATCACCAGCCAGCTGAATTCCACGCTCGGTCGGGCGCTGCTCGCGGTGGTCGCGATCTCGATCGTGTCCGCGTGTCTGGCGATCCAGAATTCGGCGTCGCGGGTGATGTTCAGCATGGCGCGCGATGGCCGGCTCCCCGGCGGGCGGTTGCTGGCCCGGGTCAGCCCGGGGACCGGAACGCCGATTTTCACCGGTATCGCGGTGGGAGTACTTGCGATCGGTGTACTGCTGATCAACCTAGGTAATCCGGCGGCGTTCGCTGCAGTCACAAGCACCTCGGTGGTGATCGTGTACCTGGCGTACCTGTTGGTTACGGTGCCGGCCTTGGGTGCCCGGCTGGGTCGGCGCCTGCCGCCGAAGCGACCGGGCGGTTTTTCGCTCGGCCGCTGGGGGCTGGCGGTGAACCTGTTCGCGGTGGCCTACGGCGTGGCGATGATGGTGAACATCGCGTGGCCACGGCAGGCGGTGTACGACCCGGCGGGAACCAGCTGGGTGCTGCAGTATCTCGCGCTGCTGTTCGTGGCCGCGTTGGTGGTGGTTGGCGCGGCGGTGTATCGGGCGCTGCGCGGTGCGCCCAGGTCGGCGGCCGTGACCGCCGTCGCTGAGGCCTGACACCGCAACTCACGACGGATCCCGGTAGGCGATGGGGCAACGTCGGGGACGAGGGCGCGTGGCACGATGGCGCCATGTTGCGGTGGATCACTGCTGGGGAATCGCATGGTCCCGCTCTGGTGGCTGTGCTGGAGGGGATGGTCGCCGGAGTCGAGGTGAGCTCGAAGAACATCCAGGCTGAGCTGACCCGCCGCCGCCTCGGTTACGGGCGTGGGGCCCGGATGAAGTTCGAGGCCGACGAGGTCGATCTCCTCGGAGGTATCCGGCACGGCCGGACGTTGGGCGGCCCGGTGGCGATCCGGATCGGCAACACGGAGTGGCCCAAATGGGAGACGGTGATGGCGGCCGATCCGGTGGATCCGAACGTGCTCGCGGCGCAATCTCGCAACGCGCCGCTGACCCGACCCCGGCCCGGGCACGCCGACCTCGCCGGTATGACCAAGTACGGCTTTGACGACGCTCGGCCGGTGCTGGAGCGGGCTAGTGCCCGGGAGACGGCTGCCCGGGTCGCGCTCGGCACCGTGGCCAAGTCGTTCCTGCGACAGGCGTTAGGTGTTGAAGTGCTGTCCCATGTGGTGTCGTTGGGACAGGTAGACGCCCCGGTGGACGTGCTGCCCGGACCCGATGACCTGGAGCGGATTGATTCCAGTCCGGTCCGCGCGTTCACGGGGGATGCCTCGGCCGCGATGATCGCCGAGGTGGATGCGGCGAAAAAGGACGGTGACACGCTGGGCGGTGTGGTCGAGGTCGTGGCGTATGGGCTCCCCGTGGGGTTGGGCTCCTTCGTACACGCCGACCGGCGGTTGGACGCCCGGCTGGCCGGCGCGCTGATGGGCATCCAAGCGATGAAAGGTGTGGAGGTCGGCGACGGGTTTGCCACCGCGCGCCGACGGGGCAGCGCTGCTCACGACGAGATGCTGCCTGGGCCCGACGGTGTGGTGCGGCGCACTAACCGGGCCGGTGGTCTGGAAGGCGGCATGACCAATGGAGAGGTGCTGCGGGTCCGGGTGGCGATGAAGCCGATCTCCACGGTGCCTCGCGCGCTAGCCACAGTGGACCTCGCCACCGGCGAGGCAGCCGTCGCGATCAACCAGCGTTCCGACGTCTGCGCGGTGCCCGCCGCGGGTGTGGTAGCCGAGGCAATGGTCGCCCTCGTGCTTGCCGACGCCGTGCTGGAGAAATTCGGCGGCGACGCCTTGCCCGAGACAGTCCGCAATGTCCGGTCCTACCTCGACGCCTCCCGCTTGCACTGACCCGACGCACGGTCGGGAATGTACGTAGTCGTATCCGACGACTACGTGTATTCACAAGGGGAATCCGGCTGGGCGGCATCGAAAATATCCGACAGTCCGCCCATAAGGGCGCCTCTCAATCGCGGCCCTGCTGAGCAAAATCGGAGATTTGGGGGATTCGACGATCGAGGTCGCTAACCGTCTTTGGACCCGCTGGCTACTCGGTCGAAATTACCTAGAAAGCAGCCTCTGACTACCTAATTTCGGTCGGAAGGTCCACGTAGTGAGGTGGTGTTGTGCCAGCCTAATCAATGCCGCCTACTGCCAACGGCACAGGGGTCCCGAAAGATCGCACCCGAACGGTCGCAGCCCTTGTGTTGGGGTGGCAATCGAATACAAGGA
>JAODNG010000246.1 GCA_025465385.1 Pseudonocardiales bacterium | reverse complement strand
CATCGGCCGGGGTCAGCACCTCGGACTCGTCGATGTAGTCCACGCCGATTGCCTGCAGCACCTGCGCCTCGACGAAATGGCCGATGCGAGCCTTGGCCATCACCGGGATGGACACCGCCTCCATGATTTTTTCGATCATGTCCGGATCACTCATCCGGGCCACGCCGCCCTGCGCGCGGATATCGGCCGGAACACGCTCCAGCGCCATGACGGCCACCGCGCCGGCGTCTTCGGCGATCTTGGCCTGTTCCGGTGTGACCACGTCCATGATCACACCGCCCTTCAACATCTCGGCCATCCCGCGCTTGACCCGTGCGGTGCCGACCAGGCGCTCGACGTTGCTGTTCTCGGCGGACACAGCGGACACAGCGGACACAGTGGTTCGCTCCTCAAGCAGCGGATTTGAAAATGCAGGATTTGATCCTACGTCCAGTAGCTGACGACGTCGCGGATGAGAGCCGCCCAGGGGATTGCCTCGGCCGTCACACCGGTGTGAGATCGACCACAGAGTCCGCACAGCTGAGGGTGGGGGTTCCATGGGCACCAAGGGCAACGCTGAACGTGCTGATTCCGCCGTGGCGGTCCAGGATCCGTCCCGGATACGCAATGTGGCGCTGGTCGGGCCATCCGGGGCGGGCAAGACGACATTGGCCGAAGCGCTGCTGGCGGCCACTGGCGCGATCAGCCGCGCGGGCACTATCGCCGACGGCACCACTGTGTGTGACCATGACCCAGCCGCGGTACGCCAGCAACGGTCGGTGACGCTGGCGATCGCACCACTCCAACACGCCGACATCAAGATCAATCTTGTGGACACTCCAGGCTATGCGGACTTCGTGGGCGAGCTGCGGGCCGGGTTACGGGCGGCGGACGCGGCGCTGTTCGTGATCTCCTCCGGGGACGGGGTCGATGCCGCCACTGTCGCTCTGTGGCAGGAATGCGCCGAAGTCGAGATGCCTCGGATGGTGGTGGTGAGCCGGCTTGACCATCCACGGGCCGACCTCGACGGGGTGACCACTGCCTGCCGGGCCGCCTTCGGTGGCGGGGTGCTGCCGCTGTACCTGCCAGTGCGCGACGGAGCGGACGTGGTAACCGGGTTGGTGGGTCTGCTGTCGCAGCGACTGTTTGACTACCGGGGCGGATACCCGCCAGCTGAGGGAGAGCCGACCGCCGCGGATCCCGACGAGGTCGATGCGGCGCGCAACGAGCTCATCGAAGGGATCATCGCCGAGAGCGAGGACGAGTCCTTGATGGACCGCTATCTCGACGGTGCGGACCTCGACGTCAACGCGCTCATCGAGGACTTGGAGACCGCGGTCAACCGGGGCTCGTTCCACCCCGTCATTCCAGTCTGCGCCAGCAGCGGGTTGGGCCTCGCCGAGCTCCTCGAGGTGCTGACCGGCGCCTTTCCCGCTCCCGGTAAGAACGCTCCTCCCCCAGTGACCCGTCCCGACGGATCGGCTCACCCCGTGGTGGCCGTCGACCCTGCCGCACCGCTCGTTGCGGAGGTGGTACGAACCACGGTGGACCCCTACCAGGGCCGGGTATCGCTGGTGCGGGTGTTCTCGGGGACGTTGCTTCCGGATCGTCCGGTGCATGTTTCCGGGCGTGGGCTGGCCGACCGCGGGCATGCCGACCACGACGTCGACGAGCGGGTGGCGCACGTCTACACCCCGCTGGGCGGCACACTGAGCGAAGTACCGCACTGTGTGGCCGGTGATCTCTGCGCGGTGACCAAGGTGGTCTCCGCCGAGACCGGGGACACGCTGTCGTCGCCCAACGATCCCTTGCTGGTGGCGCCGTGGACGATGCCGGAGCCGTTGCTTCCGGTGGCGGTGGTGGGCCGCAGTCGCAGTGATGAGGATGCGTTGGCCCGGGGGCTGGGCCGGTTGGTGGCCGGAGATCCGACACTACGGCTAGAGCGCAACGCAGAAACACACCAAATGGTGCTGTGGTGCACCGGCGAGGCGCATGCTGATGTGGTGCTTTCCCGGCTCCGTGCCGCAGGCGCCGACGTGGAGACTGAGCCGGTTGCGGTGCCGCTGCGGGAAACCTTCGCCGGCCCCTCCAAGGGCCATGGGCGGCACGTCAAGCAGTCTGGTGGGCATGGTCAGTATGCGGTGTGCGACGTGGAGGTCGAACCGCTGCCGCAAGGGGCCGGTTTCGAATTCGTGGACAAGGTGGTCGGTGGGAGCGTTCCGCACCAGTTCATCCCCAGCGTGGAGAAGGGCGTCCGGACGCAGATGGAACGTGGCCTTGGAAACAGCGGATTTCCCTTGGTGGATATCCGGGTCACCCTCGTCGACGGCAAGGCGCACAGCGTGGACTCCTCCGACGCCGCCTTCCAGATGGCGGGCGCGCTGGCACTCAAGGACGCTGCGGAGAAGGGCAGCGTGGTCGCGCTGGAGCCGCTGGACGACGTGGAAGTGCGGATGCCTGAGGACCATTTGGGTACCGTCCTGGGAGACCTGTCAGGGCGGCGAGGTCGGGTGCTGGGCACCGAAACCGACTCGAGCGGCCGGATGCTGGTCCGTGCCGAGGTGCCCGCAGCCGAGTTGCTTCGCTATGCCGTCGACCTGCGGGGGCTGACGTCCGGGACCGCCGTGTTCACCCGACATTTCTCCCGCTACGCGCCGGCGCCGTCCAGCTCGAGTCCGTAACTGGGCAACGCCGGTTCGACGATCTCGAAATAGCGCGGCAGCGGGGCGGTACCAGCCAGCCGCAGCCAGCGCACCATGCGGTGTGAGCGCAACGCCAGGGTGTTGCGGACCGCGTCGTTATAGACCCGGCGAGCGATCACCGCTCGCTGCTCCGCGTCGGACAGCTGATCCGCACAGGCGGATTCGAGACCACGACGGTCGAGTACGGCGAGGATTCGGCCCAGCTCGTTCTCGACGTCCTCGCGGACCGCCGCAGCGGCCCGGTGGGGGCAACGCCCGGCCCTCCGCAAGGCCGGATCCAAGCCGGCCAGCAGAGCCGCGTCGGCGGCACGATGCAGCGCGGCGCTGCCTTGTACACCCAAGGACGCATGCGCTCGACTACCCAACGCGGCGTCCAGAGCCGCCCAGGCCGCGTCAGTACGCACATGTAACCGGTCCAACCGGGTGGCCGCGCGCATCGCGCCCACCGCACCCGCCGCGGCAACCAACACCGCTGCGGTCACCACCACCCGGGTAACCCGCACCGCGTGACCCTAGCCAGGCCGGTACCGGCTCAGTCCGGCGACCGGTCCGAAAGCGAGCCGGCGCGGATCGGCCGCCACCGCTGTTTCATAAACTTGCAGCACCCGGCGCGCCACCACCGGCCAGTCCCACATCGCCGCCCGGCGGCGACCGGCAGCAGCCAACGTTGCGCGCCGTCCCGGATCATCAAGCAGATCATCGAGTGCAGTAGCCAGCGCGGCCGGCGATCCTGCCGGGACCAACACCCCCGCCTGACCGCCGTCGAGCACGCGACGGAAGGCATCGAGGTCGCTGGCCACCACCGGGGCGCCGGCGGCCATCGCCTCGCTGAGCACGATGCCGAAGCTCTCGCCGCCGATGGCGGGCACGCACAGCATGTCCACGCTGGCGAGCACCGCCGCCTTACCGTCGTCGCCCAACCCGGGCAACACCCGGATCCGGGACGCCAGCGCTGACCCGGCAGCACGCAGCAACGCTGCGGCGTCCCCGCGGCCGACTACCAGCAGGTTCACGTCTGGCCGGGTCCGGACTACTGTGCGCAGGGCCGCCAGCAGCACCGGCATGCCTTTGCGCGTCTCGCCGAAACGGCCTACGAAGCCCACCGTGCCACCGATCCGCGGGTACCCGGGCAGCGGTTCAGCTCGGGCGAAACGCGACACGTCAACGCCGTTCGGGATCTCCACAGCGTCACCACCGAGGTATTCCACCACCACCCGTCGGGCCAGCGGGGAGACCGCGATCCGGGCCGTGATCTTCTCCATCGTGGGCTGCAGCACACCGTGCGCCGCCGCCAGCGCCCAGGACCGCCCGGTGGCGAAGTGGACGGTCGCCACGACGGGCCGGTCAGCAAGTGCCAGGGCGATCAATGACAGGCTCGGCGAGGTGGGCTCGTGTAAGTGCAGCACGTCGAAATCGTGGTCATTGAGCCAACGCCGGGTCCGGTGCAGCGCCACCGGGCCGAATGCCAGCGGGGCGATCGATCCGTTGTAGGGCACCCCTACGGAGCGACCCGCGGAGGTGACGAACTCGGGCAACGCAGTGCCTGCCGTGGCCGGGGCGAGCACCTCTACCTGATGGCCGAGACCGCGCAGACCCGTGGCCAACCCCAGCACGTGCGCCTGCACCCCGCCCGGTACAGCGATGGAATACGGGCAGACCATCCCGATCCGCAACAAGACCCCCTAGCCCGCGTCACGCAGCGGTGTGGCGGACAGATCGTCAATCCACAACGGCTGCAGCATGTGCCAATCCTGCGGGTGCGCCGCGATGTCAGTGGCGAAGCAGTCCGCCACCGTCTGGGTGGCCTGCATCACCACCGATCGATCGGGCACGGGCACCGGCGGGTGGAAGCGAATCCCCCAACCGTCGGCAGTGAACCAGCAGCCGACGACCAACAACGTGGCTCCGGTCGCCGCGGCCAGCCTTGCGGGGCCTAACGGCATCCGGGCGGTGGCACCAAAAAATTTCACGGCAGTCCCAGCACCAGTGAGGTCCCGGTCGGCGAGCAGGCACACCACTCCGCCGGCCCGCAGCCGGTGCAACAGCCGGCGAGTCAGAGTTTCGTCCCCGGTCAGCGGGATGATGTCGAAGCCCAGCGAGCCACGATAAGCCACAAAGCGCTGATAGAGCGCCTCGGGCGCCAAGCGCTCGACAACGGTGCTGAATGCTCCGTGCCGCCCGACGAACCACAACCCCGCCATATCCCAGTTGCCGCTATGCGGCAGTGCTACTACCACCCCTCGGCCCCTGGCCAGCGCTACGTTGAGGTGCTCGACTCCTTCCATCGCACTGTCCAGCCGATCGACCAACGCGGCGTGGTCGGTCCATGGCAGCGTGAAGACCTCCTGCCAGTACCGAGCGTAGGAGCGCAGACCGTCGCGGACCAACGTGTCGAGCTCGGCCGAGGTGGCATGGGGAACTACTCGGGCCAGATTTCGGCGTAGCTGACACGTTCCGGGGCCATCCCGATGCGCGGCTAAGTCGGCACCGGCTCGGAACGCCCGGGCGGCCAGACCCCCGGGTGCAAAACGCAGCAACCGCCATCCGGCCGCGTATCCGAGGCCAGCAAGCCTGCTCACCTAGCCTCGCTATCTGAGGCGCTGCGCCGTACGGAGACCATCCGTTGGCTCACCGTCACCAGTTGTAACCCGGCAAGTAACCACAGCGCGACCTCCAGCGCGTAGGGCACGCCGAGACCGGTCAAGCCAGCTCCCAGCAGCGTGATGATGTAGCGCTCCGCACGCTCGGCCATCCCGCCGTCCGCGGTCAGGCCGCTGGCTGCGGCCCGGGCTTTGATGTAGGAGATGACTTGCGCGCTCACCAGGCACAATAACGCTGCCGCAGCCAGCAGCCGGTCGTTGGCGACCACGAAGCACCACCAGGTCAGCCCGGCGAACAACGCACCGTCGGCGATTCGATCGCAGGTGGCATCCAGCACGGTTCCCCACGCGGTGCCGGATCCGCGAGCCCTGGCGACCGCCCCGTCGAGCACGTCTAGCAACACGAACACCGTCACCGCAATGGTGCCGGCCACTAGCTGACCACGGGGAAAGAACCACAGCGACGAGGCCACTGTCCCGATCGTGCCGGTGAGCGTGATGGCGTCCGGCCCGATACCGGCGCCAGCCAGCCAACCCCCCAGCGGTTCCACGAACCGGGAGACCGACGCGCGGGCGAAGATGTTGAGCATTGTGAGAACTATCCGGGATCAGGCTGGCCGTGGGCCGGATCGGGGTGCGCCACCGGTCCTACCAGCATGAGCTTGCTCGGGTTCAGGACAGCTCTTCCCATGCGTTCACCAGCAGCGTGTGGGTCTCGGCCAGCAGCTGCGGCAACACCTTTGTGCCGGCGACGACAGGCATGAAGTTCGCGTCCCCACCCCACCGGGGCACCACGTGCTGGTGCAGGTGCGCAGCGATTCCGGCGCCACCGACGGAGCCCTGATTGATCCCGATGTTGAAGCCGTGCGGAGCGGCCGCCCGACGGCAGGCCAGCATCGCCCGCTGGGTGAAGGTGGCCAGTTCGGTCGTCTCCTGGATAGTCAAGTCCGGGTAATCGGCGACATGCCGGTAAGGCACCACCATCAGGTGACCGGGGTTGTAAGGATAAAGGTTGAGCACCGCATAGACCGTGGCACCCCGGGCAATGATCAGGCCGTCAGCGTCCGCCATGGTGCTGATCCGGCAGAAAGGGCATTCGGCTGCGCCGGCCTCGGGTCCGGACTCGCTTCCCCTTTTGATGTAGGCCATCCGGTGTGGGGTCCACAGCCGCTGGAGCGCATCCGGTGCTCCCACCCCATCCTGCGCCTCGGCGATCATCACGCCGCCGCCATGGTCACGGCTGTCCTATGGGCAGCTCTGCGGCACTTGGCGAGCGGTTCTCGCGTCGCGCCACCCAGCCGGTGATGGCCGCGACCGCGTCTTCGACTCCGATACCGTTGATCTGGGTGCCGTCGCGGAACCGGAAGGACACCGCGCCGGCCTCGACGTC
Source organism: Pseudonocardiales bacterium (assembly GCA_025465385.1). Taxonomy (GTDB): domain Bacteria; phylum Actinomycetota; class Actinomycetes; order Mycobacteriales; family Pseudonocardiaceae. The sequence goes on along the minus strand of JAODNG010000246.1, from coordinate 3,075 downwards.
CTTGCCCCCAGCGAGCAGCAGGAAAGGCACCTTCTGCGTGGTATGAGTCCGAATCTTCTTTTGCATCCGCTCGTCGGACGCGTCCACCTCCACCCGGATACCCCGAGTCCGCAACGATTTGGCGACCTGCTGCAGGTGCTCGACGTGCTCGTCGGCGATCGGGATCCCGACCACCTGCACCGGCGCCAACCAGGCCGGGAACGCGCCCGCGTAGTGCTCGGTGAGCACGCCGAAAAATCGCTCGATCGATCCGAACAGCGCCCGGTGGATCATTACGGGTCGCTGGCGTGATCCGTCAGCCGCGGTGTAGGTGAGGTCAAAACGCTCCGGCAGCATCATGTCCACCTGGATGGTCGACAGCTGCCAGCTGCGGCCGATCGCGTCGCGGGCCTGCACCGAGATTTTGGGCGCGTAGAAGGCCGCGCCACCGGGATCGAGCACCAGCTCCAGACCTGAGGCTTCCGCTGCCTTGCGCAGCGCCTCTGTGGCAGCCGCCCACTCCTCATCGGTGCCGATGGACTTTTCGGGGTCCCGGGTGGATAGCTCGAGGTAGAACTCGTCGAGGCCATAGTCGCGCAGCAGGTCCAGCACGAAGCCGAGCAGGCTCCGGATCTCGTCCTGCAACTGGTCGCGGGTGCAGTAAATGTGCGCGTCGTCCTGCGTGAAACCACGGGCCCGGACCAGGCCGTGCACCACCCCGGACTTCTCATAGCGGTACACCGAACCGAACTCGAACAGCCGCAGCGGCAGCTCCCGGTAGGACCGGCCCCGGGAGCGGTAAATCAAATTGTGCATCGGACAGTTCATCGGCTTGAGGTAGTAGTCCTGCCCGGGCTTGCGGACTGTCCCGTCCGCGGCCAGCTCGGCATCGAGATGCATGCCTGGATACATCCCCTCCGCGTACCAGTCCAGGTGTCCGGAGGTCTCGAAGAGCTGCGCCTTGGTGATGTGCGGGGTGTTGACGAACTCGTAGCCCGCCTCCTCGTGCCGGCGCCGCGAGTAGTCCTCCATCACTCTGCGCACGGTGCCGCCGTGGGGGTGGAACACCGGCAGTCCCGAGCCGATCTCGTCGGGGAAGCTGAACAGGTCCAGCTCTGCACCGAGCTTGCGGTGATCGCGCCGCTGCGCCTCAGCGAGTAACTCCAGATGCCGTTCCAACGCCTCAGCCGATTCCCACGCAGTGCCATAGATTCGCTGCAGCTGCGGGTTACGCTCGCTGCCCCGCCAGTAGGCGGCCGCTGTCCGCATCAGCTTGAACGCCGGGATATTCCTCGTAGTGGGCACATGCGGTCCGCGACACAAGTCGCCCCAGATGGTCTCGCCGGTGTGCGGGTGGACGTTGTCATAGACAGTCAGCTCCCCCGCGCCGACCTCCATGACCTCGTTAGGATCAATGTCGGCGTTCGACGTCGACCCCTTGAGGTCGACTAGCTCAAGCTTGTACGGCTCGTCCGCCAGCTCACGCTTAGCCTCGCTCACTGAATCCAAGACACGACGAGAGAATCGCTGGCCGGCCTTGATTATCCGGCGCATGGTCTTCTCGAGGACCGCCAAGTCCTCGGGGGTGAACGGCCGGTCGACGTCGAAGTCGTAGTAGAAGCCGTCTGTCACCGGCGGACCGATGCCCAGCTTGGCGTCGGGAAAGTGCTGTTGCACAGCTTGGGCTAGCACGTGTGCGCACGAGTGCCGGATAATGCTGCGCCCGTCCGGGCTGCTCGCTGTGACAGCCTCGACCTCGGTCTCGGTCTCGGGTACCCAGGCAAGGTCCCGAAGGGCGCCCTGCGGATCCCGAGCTACGACGACGGCATCTGGACCCGTGGTGGGCGCTCCGCCATCGCGCAAGGCCTGCCCAGCGGTCTTCCCGGCCGGTACCGTCACGCGCACGGCGGGTTGGACAGCGGGCGACGACGCGGCCACGAGAACTCCTCGGCAATACGGCGGTGGCGATTAGTTAGATGGTCGATCCTAACCAGGAGCCATCCAGCCGCTATCGAGGGATGAGGCGTGCCCGGCCCGAGGGTCAGCCTTTCGGCAGCAACGAAGTGAGCATCGCCATCGCCGGTTGGGTCGCTGGTTGGGCGGCCGGTTGGAGGGCATTGCTGAGGGGACCAACGATCTGCTTGACCGACGCGACAGCATCGCTGGTGACAGTGTCGTTGGTAGCTGGACCAGACTGTTCAGCACGCGGACTGGGCGCCGGTTCAGCACCGAGATTGCGAGCGGGTTGATCGCTCGGATTGGCCGGTGTCAGCACGCCGCCCACCGGAGCGACCCGACCTACTCTGTTGGTGGCGGGACCTAGCACCGGGGCGACTGGTGCGATCGGACTTCGCCGAGCATGACCAGCCGCTGGTGCAGGCGAATCCCAAGCCCGTTGGTCGGCACTCGCCTGCCGGCTCGGTGCAGCCGGTGTGCTTACGGAGACCGGGTTGTTCCGGCGTACCTGCCCAAGCCGGGGATGAAGTGCCGGGCTGTTGTCAGCAACTGTCTGGGCGCTGACCAGTTCCGGTGCGGCCGGCGGATGGTCGGTGGGAGCGTCCGCCAGGTATCCGTCGGGATTGCCGGTGCCCAACGCGACTGGAACGCGGTTGGGCAGCGGCGCGCTGTTTCCGGCGAGCGATCCGTCGCCGACGTGAGTGGCGCTGGCCAGTACGGATCCACACGCCAATAGAGTCCCGGCCGCAACCCCGCAGGCCCGACCAATGAGGATGGCCCGGCCACGAGGCATTCGCGGAGTGTGGCCGCCGTGGATCACTGAGACCGGCGCACTCGGGGGGGCGCTGATGGCCGTGTCCCTGGCACCAACCCAGGCGATCAGAGCAGTGGCAGAGGGCCCGGAGCCCGACTTCCTACGACGCCGCGCGGTCATCGTGCGTCACCAGCTATCTCCTCACGGTAGTGGAACTGGGGAAGAATACAGGGTTACCGGCCCAACGCCAGGCCCATCACTCCTCCAGCGCAACGCTGACCGTGCGGATCCAGCCGCGGCCGAAGCGCCATAGTCGCATCGCGTCGGCCGGTCGATCTGCCCTGGGACCTCGCATGGCTCCGGTCCACTCAGGAAGACCCTCGATG
>JAODNG010000144.1 GCA_025465385.1 Pseudonocardiales bacterium | reverse complement strand
AGACGGCGAAGTATAAACCTGCAGGTCCACCTCCCACGCAGACGATTTTCATGTGTTCACGTCGTCCCTGACTTCCTCACCTGCTATGAGTTGCCTCGCTGACGGTCCGGTCAGACCTCCTCGGCTGCGTAGATTGCCGGAGCCACAGCCCGGTGGGCTTCAGCGGACCTCACCCGTCGACGGGCCCGTAGCCCGTGTCTTATCGCACTGACAGATCGCCGGAATCTCCGCAGTGTCGCTATTTGCGTGGCCAGGTGAAGCTGGTAACGCCACATCGGGTAATTCCCACGACGTTTCCACAAAGAATAGGCGAACTGGGTGATCGGCAGGTCGATGTAGCACGGCACATTTTCGAACCACTCGATGCTGCCCGTGGCCGCGTCCTGCGCGTCCGCTATCGCCGCCTGGCGTTTGTCCGCATAATCTTTGAGGGCCGACGGGAGGTCGTCGTGGGCGCTGAGACTATCGGCGAGCCCGATCGCGTCCTGCATCGCAAGAGTGGTACCCGACCCGATCGAGAAATGTGTGGTGTGCGCCGCATCACCCATGAGGACGATGTTGTCGTGATACCACACGGTGTTGGTGATGCGCGTGAAATTGAGCCATGGAGTCTTGCCGAGGTCGCGCATCGGGTTCATGAGCGAGTGGCCGTCGAGGTGGTCTCGGAAGATTTCTTCCAACAGCTTGAGACTCTCGTCGGGACCGAGCTCGTCGAAGCCGAGTTCCCGCCAGGTGTCGGGAGAGCACTCGACGATGAAGGTAGTCGTGTCGGCGTTGTAAGGGTATGAGTAGAACCAGATCCAGCCTGCTGTCGTCTCTTCAAAAGCGAACATGAAGGAGTCGAACATCCGGTGAGTGCCAAGCCAGATGTACTTGTTGCGGCCTTGCTCGACATCGGTCTGGAAGTGAGCGCCGTGCAGCTTACGCACACGGCTGTTCGCGCCATCGCAGGCAATGATCAAATCGGCGTCAGCGAGCTCAGCTAGGTCATTGACCTCACGCTGGAACTGAACATTCACCCCGAGATCGATCGCCCGCTGAGCCAGAATATCGAGTAGATGCTTGCGGCCGATGGCGAAACCGTACCCGCCGAGGTGAGCCCGCTGCTTGCCGCGTACGTGCACTTCCTGGTTGCCCCAGGAGGCGGGCTTGTCGAATATTTGTCGCGCGCTCTCGGGATCATTGCGGTAAAGGCTGTCGAGCAGACCGTCCGAGAATGTGACGCCCCAACCGTACGTCACCCCAGCCGGATTGCGTTCGATGACGGTGATATCGTGATCGCGATTGCGCAGCTTCGCGGAGATGGCGAAGTACAGACCTGCAGGTCCGCCACCGACACACACGATTTTCATGCTTCTCTTCCGCCTCCCTAATTTGACGGCGAGCGACTGCGTTGAGGAGCACTGCTTTACTACCGTGACGACTCGTTGGTGCCACGCGGTCGGGACCCTCGGAGCAAACTCTTTAGGTCGGCAAACAACCGGCGGCCCGTTGCGGAGCGCCACGCGACATCGTAGACCGTCCGCAGTGCCGCCGGCCTGATCATCTCTACCGGAGTGGGGTAGCGGAACGCCGTGCCCCCAAAGGTGACCTTCGGCTGATCAGCGGTCGGAATTGTGTCCGTGCTGCACTCGGTACCGCCCAACAACGCTGCCAGAGTTTCCGCACGCAGCCCACCGAAATCGAACCAACGGTAGCCTTGCTGTTTCGCCCATTTGATCATTTCCCACCGGATGGCCGCTGGCACGCTAAGCCGCATCGCCTCGCCGGAGCGGTCGAAGCCGGACAATCGACCGCGGACCATGTCGCCACATCCGGTCATCAGATCGGCCGCGACTGGAACCCCGTCGACCTCGCCGACGTACAGCACGGCATGGCCGGTGGCGGCCAGCTCGCGATACAACGCCAGCATGTAGTCCAGCGGCAACGGGGTGTAGCCCTGGTGTTGCGCCGAACTGGCCATCAGTTCAGCGAGTAGCGGAATATCGCGTTCGTCTCCGACGCGGACTGTGACACCCCGGGACTCCCACCGGTTGGTCCACGACTTGAGCCGCTTGCCGAACCTGCTGCGGATCTCCGTCAAGTCGGCTGTCAAATCGATCCGGATCGAGCCCTGCGGCGCGATCCCGGCCGACGACGGCCGGAACCCTCGGTGGAGTAGCTCATCGCTGGTGTCCTGGGCGCCTTCAGGTGGTTGGACGAACAGAATTCGCAACCGCCGCTGGCCCAGCGCCACGACCGCATCGACCAGTGCGCGCCGGACGTCGGCGGGAGCCTCGGTGTCGGGTGCCACCAGTGGGCCGTAAGGAAGGTAACCGACGACACCCAAGACGGGTACCCGTCGGGTCAGGATCTGCGCCCCACCGACCAGTTCGCCGCTGCGGTAGGCCAATAGATACAGCGGAGTGAAGCCGACCCGGCCACGCAAGCCCGCCCAAACGGAAAGCTGTGTGACGTCGGTGCCCGGTGTGCGATCCACCAGCAGGTCCCACGCACGCAGCGCGTCGGGGCCGGGATCTTCGCGCGCTACCACGTCGACGTTCCCGCCGGGACTGACGTCGTGGCTCGTCCACATGCCGGCTCGATCCTGTGGTGCTCGATCCCGTGACATCGGGCGTGCCGCCGGGTTCCGGGTCCCCATCGCCATCATCATGCCTACTCCGGGCCACGACCCGAGTGCTCTCACATCACTCACCCCCAGTAGTGAAGGAGCCAACCCCTCCTGCGGTGCTTCGGCTCCGCGCGGACCCGATCACCCTCAGCTATGTTGTCGCCATCACCCGGTCAGCCGTTACGCCGCCTGCTCGATCGCAGTGAGCGGGTTCAGCGGGGTAAACAGGGTCCGAATAACCGCGCTGAGTCCGCTGAGTGGGCCAACGGGCAGGGGTCAGCGTGCGTGGCCGGCTTTGGAGAGGACGGCGCGGATCAACTGTTCGGGGCGGCGACCGTCGCCGGCGACTCCGACCGCCGTTCACGGAAGGCTAGGTAAAGCCAGCGCGGAAGCGGTCAGAAGGTGATCGCTTGGGCGGGGTCGGAGAGCAGGGTGCCGATGTGGGCTAGGAATTGGGAGCCTTGTTGGCCGTCTACCACGCGGTGGTCTACCGACAGCGCTAGCTGGCAGACTTTGCGGGCGACCACGGCACCGTCGACCACCCATGGCATGTCCCGGATGGTGCCCAGCGCAAGGATCGCCGACTCGCCGGGGTTGAGGATCGGCGTGCCGGTGTCGATCCCGAAGACGCCGATGTTGGTGATGGTGATCGTCCCGCCGAGCATGTCAGCCGGAGCGGTGCGTCCCTCCCGAGCCGATACCGCCAACTCGTCCAGGGCGACGGCAAGGTCGCGCAGCGCCATCCGATCGGCATTGCGGATCTTGGGTACTACCAGCCCGCGTGGGGTAGCGGCGGCGATCCCGAGGTGTACGTAGTCGAAGTAGACGATCTCCCCGGTGGCCTCATCCCAGCTGGCGTTGACCTCCGGGGTTCGCCGCGACGCGAGGCACACCGCTCGGGCGGCGAACGCCAGCGGCGACAGCTTGATGTCCCGGAACTGTGCTTGTGCCACCAACCGGGCTCGCAGCTCCATCATCGGCGTGACGTCGACGGTGAGGAACATCGTGACATGAGGTGCGGTGAACGCCGAGGCGACCACCGCCGCCGCAGTGGCCTTGCGCACGCCGCGGACGGTCTCCCGGTGCTGCCCAGCGCTGGAACCACGGCCGGAATCAAGGCCGGACTCAGGGCCGGACCAAGCAGCGGAGCCCGCGCCGCCATTGTCGACGACATGGGCGGCGCGCTCCACGTCCTCCCGGGTGATCACACCGCCGGCCGCCGAACCGGACACTGTCCGCAGGTCGACCCCCAGCTCCTTGGCCAGCTTGCGTACTGGCGGTTTGGCCAGCGGCGCCAAACCTGGTCCCGCAGCAGCAGCAGCGGGCGGGGAGGCCGGCGCGGCCGTGCGTGGCCGGCGGGCCACGGTCGCGGTTCGCGGGCCATAACCGACCAGGGTTGTGATCCGCCCGCTGGGACCTTCCTCGCCGATCGCACCCGCCGGGGCCGGTCCCGTCGCACCCGCCGGTTCGGCGCCGGTTTCGATAGCGATGATCGGGGTGCCGACGGCTACGGTGGCACCAGGTTCGACGAACAGCTCGCTGACCACCCCGGCGTAGGGGCTGGGCAACTCGACGGCCGCCTTGGCGGTCTCGATGTCGACGATGATCTGGTTGACGGTGACGGTGTCCCCGGGCGTGACGTGCCAACTGAGGATCTCCGCCTCCGTGAGGCCTTCGCCGACGTCGGGCAGCGCGAAAATGCTCGCCATCGCGGTCAGTACGCGAGCACGCGGTCGACGGCGTCGAGCACCCGGTCCAGGTCGGGCAAGTAGTCCTCCTCGCACTTCGCGGGTGGGTACGGCGTGTTGAACCCGGTCACCCGCAGTACCGGCGCCGCCAGCGAGTAGAAGCATTCCTGGGATACCCGGGCGGCCACTTCAGAGGTCACCGACACCTCGCTGGGCGCCTCGGACACGCAGATCAACCGCCCGGTGCGGCGCACCGAGTCGAACACCGGAGCCAGATCCAGCGGAGACAAGGTGCGGAGGTCGATCACCTCCAGGGTGTGGCCGTCCTGCTCGGCGACGGTCGCGGCATCCAGCACGGTGCGCACCGTCGGCCCGTAGGTCGCTACCGTCGCTGTTGTCCCGGAGCGCAGCACCCGCGAGCAAAACAGCGGCAGCGGCGTCGTCGCGAGGTCCAGCGGTGCCTTGTCCCAGTACCGCCGCTTGGGCTCGAAGAAGATTACCGGGTCGTCGCAGGCGATCGCCTGCTGGATCATCCAGTAGGCGTCGACCGGGTTGGCGCACGCGACGACCTTCAGGCCAGGGGTATGGGCGAAATAGGACTCCGGGGACTCCGAATGGTGTTCCACGGCGCCGATACCGCCGCCGTGCGGAATGCGCACCACCACTGGCATCGGCAGCTTGCCCTGCGAGCGGTAATGCAGCTTGGCGAGCTGGGAAACGATCTGGTCGAAGCCAGGAAAAACGAATCCGTCAAATTGGATCTCGCAGACCGGGCGGTAGCCGCGGACCGCGAGCCCGACCGCCGTGCCGATGATTCCGGACTCGCCCAGCGGGGTATCGAAGACCCGCTGCTCGCCGAAGTCCTTCTGCAGCCCATCGGTGATCCTGAAGACACCGCCGAGCCGGCCGACGTCCTCGCCCATCACCAGGACCTTGCGGTCGGCCTCCATCGCGGCCCGCAGACCCTGGTTGAGGCCCTTGGCAAGAGTGATCATCTGCGGCGCGTCAGTGCCCGCCATCAGCGCCCGCTCCTGGGTGTGGTCCCGACGTCAGTGAACGACGCGTGGTACGCCAGGTAGCCGTCACGGGCCGCATCGACTGCTGGCGTCGGTTCGGCGTAGACCTTCGAGAAGATCCGCTCCGGGCCGGGGGCGGGCATCGAAATACAGTAATTGCGGAGTCGAACGGCCAGCTCGTCGGCCTCGGCGGCGACACCGTCAAAGAACGCCGATTCCGCGAGCCCCTCCCGCACCAGGTGTACCCGCACTCGCTCAAGAGGATCTTTGAGCTTCCATTCCTCCAGCTCGCCGGCGACCTGGTAGCGGGTGGGGTCGTCGGAGGTCGTGTGTGCGTCCATCCGGTACGTGCATGCCTCGATCAAGATCGGGCCATTGCCGGTGCGGCACTCGCGCAGCGCCCAGCGAGTGACGGCCAGGGTAGCCAGCACGTCGTTGCCATCCACCCGGATCCCGGGAAAGCCGTAGCCGCGGGCCCGTTGATACAGCGGTACTCGGGTCTGGCGATCCAGCGATGCGGAGATCGCCCACTGGTTGTTCTGGCAGAAGAAGACCACCGGTGCGTCGTAGACGGCGGCCCAGACGAAGCCCTCGTGCACATCGCCCTGAGAGGTGGCGCCGTCACCGAAGAAACAGATCGTGGCCTCCGCGTTCTGGGCGTCGCCGATCTTTCCATCCAGCCGCTGTCCCATTGCGTAGCCGGTGGCGTGCAGGCACTGGTTGGGGATCACGATGGTGTAAAGCTGAAACCCAGTTCCGATCGGATCCCACGAGCCTTGATCGACGCCCCGGAAGATGCCGAAGATCTCGGTGGGATCCACTCCACGGCACCACGCAACGCCGTGCTCGCGGTAGGACGGGAAGGCCATGTCCTGCGGGGCCATCGCGCGACCGGCACCGATCTGGGCGGCCTCCTGACCCAGCAGCGGCGCCCACAGACCGAGCTCGCCCTGGCGCTGCAGGGCTTTGGCCTCCCGATCGGCCCGGCGGACCAGCACCATGTCGCGATACAGCGACTGCAGCTCCGCGGGGGAGATATCCAGGCCGAACTGCGGGTGCGAGACCCGCTGCCCCTCGGGGGTCAACAGCTGAACCAGATCCTCGCCCTCGCTCGTGGCGCGTAGTCCCGCGATCACCTGCTCCGGCGTGTGCGAACCGTCGATGTCCATCGCGGTACCGACGAGGGAACCCGGTGGCCCAACAGGCCCCGCAACGGGCACGGGTCTGGAGTGAGACGAGCGGGGATTGCGGGATGGCATCGGCATCTCCTTCACCCGCAATCCTGGCACGGGTATTCGCGATCGTTACACAGTACGGACCTGGGGCGGCGGCGGGGCAGTGTCCTGGCGTCGCTTGTGTAAAAGGACGCCAGTTGCACCGAACAGGCCGTCCAGTACTTGCTTCGCTCGGTAGAGGTCCGAGTTGATCTCCTCGCGCAACCTGGACAGTTGATGCACCTCGTGCGCGCTGGACTGCTCCCGCTGGCGCGCGGCGTCGGTCGCCGCTGCGACCAGCCGCTGCGCCTGCGCGTTGGCCTGCGCGATGAGCTGCTCCGCCTCAGCCTTCGCCTGCGCGATGAGCTGCTCCGCCTCGGCGTGGGCCACCTTGCTCACCTCGTCGGCGTCGGCGCGCGCTGCGGTGAACAACTGGTCCGCTTCCTGCGTGACCGCCGTGCGAATCTGGTCGGCCTCGGTCCGCGCCTGCGCCCGGAGCCGTTCGCATTCCTGATTCACCTCTTGACGAGCCTGCGCGAGCTCCTCGCGGGCACTGTCGAGCTCAGCCCAACGCCGCTGCAGTGCGCTGTCCTGCTCGGCGGCGTGCGCGCGGGCCTGCTCGACCAGCGCCACCGCCGCTGCATCGGCCTGGCTGCGGACTTCCCGCGCCTCGTCCTCGGCCAGCTTGAGGATCTTCTCGACCCGCGCGCCGAAGTTCGAGTCACCAGGTGGTTCTCCTGCGGGGGTCGAGCGCGCCTCGTTCAACGCATCCTCCAGCAGCGCGGCCCGCTCGCCAACTGCCCGGAGCGCGCTGTCCGCGGCGGTCAGCTCAGCACCGAGAAACCGCAACCGCTCGTCCACCTGCCGCTTGTCATAACCCCGCAGCACGACGTCGAATGCTGCGTCCTTCAAGTCCTTGCGGTCCAAGCGGTCCATGCATACCTCCCCGACGGTGGTGAGGCATTTTTACACTTGATCACAAAAAGGCAACCATCAGGTCAAGGGTTTCGACAATCGCCCACAACCACCGCGCCTCGGGCCCGGCTATCCTCGCCGCAAACCCCCGCGGGGACCGACCCACAGGAGACCAACGGTGAGCTACCAGGGGCCGGCCTGGCGCCCGACCCAACGCTTGCCCGTCGCGCGCGTGCCCGCGGCCCCGCCACCAGTCTCGCGCCGTCCCCCGCTTCGTCGTCCTGCTCCACGCCGGCGCCCCGGACGCATCGGGGCAGCCATCGTCGGTGTGCTCGCCCTGATGGTCATCGGCTCCGCCGGCTACGTCGACCGGGCGATGCAGCGCACGGACGCACTCGCCGACTACCCGGGGCGGATCGCGGGCACCGCGGGCACCAACTGGCTGATCGTCGGATCGGACAGCCGGGCTGGCCTGACCCGGGACCAGGAGGCCAGGCTGAC
>JAODNG010000219.1 GCA_025465385.1 Pseudonocardiales bacterium | reverse complement strand
CGCCACCACCCCCAGTGACAAGAAGGCTTACGCTGACCCAGGCCTGCAGTGCTCCTACCTCAACGTACCGCTGGACTACACCAACCCGAAGGGCCGCGTGATCAAGGTCGGCCTGCTGCGCCGACCCGCGTCGGACCCAGCGCACCGCATCGGTTCGTTGGTGATCAACCCCGGTGGGCCTGGTGGGTCTGGAATGAGCACCGCGGCCAGCCTCGCCGACCAGATCACGAACAACGACGTGGGACGACGTTTCGACTTCGTGGGCTTCGACCCACGCGGTGTCGGTTCCAGCAAACCGCAGGTCGTCTGCCGGACTCCGGCGGAACGAGATGCCGAACGCCTGATGAACCTCAACGTCGACACCTCACCGGCCGGGGTAGCCCAGACGGAGAATCAGGAAAAGGTCGACGACGCTGGCTGTGTCACCCGCACCGGACAAGGGGTACTGGCAAACGGCGGCACGCCCGAGACGGTTAGCGACACCGGAAAGCAGGTCCTCCAAAACATCGGTACCCGCGATGTGGTCCGTGACATGGACGTCATGCGGTCCGCCCTCGGGGATGAGAAGCTGACTTACCTCGGTTATTCCTACGGCACCCGGATCGGGTCTAGCTACGCTGAAGCGTTTCCCAAGAACGTACGCGCGATGATCCTCGATGGCGCTCTCGATCCAGCGCAGGACCAGATTGGCGAGCTTATCGACCAGGGCCGAGGATTCCAGAAAGCCTTCGATGCATTCGCGACGTGGTGCTCAGCTCGTCCTGATTGTGGCTTGGGCCAGGACAGGACCCAGGCTGTGAGCAAATTCCAGGTCCTTGTTCGCCCGCTGATCAAGCAGCCAATCGGTGTGCCCGACGGGCGCAAGCTTTCTTACAGCGACGCTACCATCGGGACTGTGCAAGCGCTGTACCTCTCCGATCTGTGGCCCACGCTGAACCGCGGTCTGGTTGAACTCACCCAGGGCCAGGGAAACATTCTAATGCGTCTTGCCGACATCTACTATGGGCGCGGGCAAGATGGCTCCTACTCGACCGAGATGGATGTCTTCCAGGCGGTCCAATGCGTCGATAATCCACCGATTAAAGATCCGAACGTGGCCCGCGATATCGACGCCCAATACCGGAAGGTCGCTCCATTCCTCGACACCGGTCAGCCACCATCGCCGGCGCTTGACAACTGCGCATTCTGGCCCGTACCGCCCACGGGAGGGCCGCACGATCCGCATACTCCCGGGTTGCCGACAGTCATGGTGATTTCCACGACCCAGGATCCGGCCACCCCGTACCAGGCCGGAGTGAACCTCGCCCGCGACCTCAATGCACGGCTGCTGACCTATGAGGGCACCCAACACACTGCCTTCCTGCAGGGCAACACCTGTGTCGACAACGCCGGGATCAGCTACCTTGCCGACCTCAAGCTGCCGGCTGAGGGGACCCGCTGCAAACCCACCGGTTGACGGCTCCCTGAGTCCCCTGGTCCTCGATACACCACGCCAGGGGGCATAGGGCCGGGCCCGGCACCGCCGTCAGGTTGCGAACCGGCGCAGCGGAGTAATCGGTTGCGAACGCAGTATACTTGCCCTCTACAATTACTTGTATGCCGCAACCAACAACGTTGACGCATGCCGGTCACCGCAGGTCCCCGGCTTCCGCGCCGGCAAGCTTCGCTCACCGGCAGATCGTGACGGTCATGCTCGGCCTGATGCTGGGGGTCCTGCTGGCCGCGCTGGACCAGACGATCGTCTCCACGGCCATCCGTACCATCGCCGATGACCTGCACGGGTTGAATCTGCAAGCTTGGGCGACCACTGCCTATTTGATCACCGCGACGATTTCCACTCCGCTGTACGGAAAACTATCTGATCTTTACGGGCGCAAGCCGTTCTTCCTCACCGCTATCTCGATCTTCATCGTCGGGTCGGTGTTGTGCACGTTCTCCATGTCGATGTACCAGCTGGCGGTGTTCCGCGCCGTACAGGGACTCGGCGCAGGGGGACTGATGTCACTGGCCTTCGCGATCATCGGTGACATCGTGGCGCCTCGCGAGCGGGCCCGCTACCAGGGTTATTTCCTAGCGGTGTTCGGCGCCGCAAGCGTTGTCGGTCCGCTGGCGGGAGGTGCGTTCGCCGGGGCAGCGTCGATCATGGGATTCGCAGGCTGGCGGTGGGTGTTTCTGCTCAACGTCCCGATCGCCGCGGCCGCGTTGATCGTTGTCTACAAGGTGCTCAATATCCCGCACACCCCCCGGGAGCACCGCATCGACTGGCCGGGTGCGCTGGCCCTGACGGTCGGGGTCATACCCATTCTCGTCGTGGCCGAGCAGGGTCGGGACTGGGGTTGGGATTCGGCTCGGGCCATCGGCTGTTACGTGATCGCGGCGGCAGGTCTCACTGCGTTCGTCATGGCTGAGCGAAGAATCGGCGACGAGGCGTTGTTGCCGCTGCGACTTTTCCGCAACGGTGTGTTCAGCGTGACGTCGGCCGCGGGACTGATCATCGGTACGGGAATGTTCGGTGGCCTCATTCTTATCCCGCAGTATTTACAGATCGTCAAAGGAGTCTCGCCTACCGAGGCCGGCCTGCGGTTGCTGCCCCTGATGGGTGGGATCATGGTTGCCTCATTGGGATCGGGGCAGCTGACCTCCCGCACCGGTCGGTACAAGATCTTTCCCGTGTTGGGTACGGCGTTGATGACCGTTGCGCTGTTGCTGCTTTATCTGCGTTTGGATGTCGACACCTCGCTGCTGGAGGTGGAAATTTACATGGCGCTGTTCGGCCTCGGATTGGGCGGTTGCCTGCAGACCCTGATCATGGCGGCGCAGAATGCGGTGCCGGCCCGGGACATGGGAGTGGCCACCGCGTCGGCGACATTCTTCCGGCAGATGGGCGGCACCTTAGGCGTCGCGGTATTCCTGTCGATTCTGTTCTCCACGGCCGGCGGCCGGATCGCCGACGCGTTTCGCACCATCGTCCCCACGCCAGAATTTCAGTCTGTGCTCGCCGACCCCGCCGTCCGCAACGACCCCGCCAACGCCGCCGTCCTGCAAACGGTCCGGACCGGCGGGTCCGGCAACGCCGGCGGGGTGCTGCAGGACTCCTCGTTCCTGCAGCACATCGACCCACGCCTTGCCCGGCCGTTTCTGGTGGGTTTCTCCAATGCGATGAATGAGGTATTTCTCGTCGCCGGTGGAGTCATGTTCATCGCCTTCGTGCTATTGCTTTTCCTGGAGGAGGTTCCGCTGCGCACTCAGTCCGGACTCCAAGCGCTCGCGGCCGAACTCGCGGCAGAAGCGAGCGGAGCGCCATACCCAGAACCAACCGAGCCCGCAACGCCGCCGCCTCCAGTGATGGCGACTTATCCGGCCGGCGTAGATCACCGGCCCGGGCCGGTGATCTACGGGCAGGTCACCGAGGGGCGGCACACTCCAGTTACGCAGGCCGTTCTGACCCTGACCGACCTGGCCGGCGGGCAACTGGACCGTGACTTCTCCGGTGCCGACGGGAACTACCGGCTCGGGCCGCCCGGCGGCGGAAGTTACCTGGTCATCTGCGCCTCGGCGGCACGCCAGCCCGGGATCGCGCTGGTCGCGGTGGCCGATGTGCCAGTGCGTCACGACTTCATGCTTTCCGGAGCTGGCGCGAGCCTGTCCGGTACGGCGTACGCAGCCGAGTCCGGGCAGCTCATCGCGGGTGCGGTGGTGACCATCCTCGACATCCGCGGCGACGTGGTCGCCAGCACGACCACCGGCTCCGACGGTCGGTTCAGCTTTGCCGGTCTGGCTCAAGGTCTCTACACGCTCACCGTGGCGGCCACCGCTGTCCATCCTGTGGCGCACGGCGTGGAGATCCCCGGCTATGGCGAGGTCACCCACGACATCGAGGTGGTCGCCCGGGTTGCGCTGATGGGCAGTGTGCGCACCGCAACGGCCGGCGTGCCGGTGCCCGAGGCGCTGGCCACGCTGCTCGACGCCGACGGCCATGTGATCGCCTCGACCATCACTGGCACCGGCGGTGAGTTCGTTTTCGACGACTTGCAGGCCGGGGTTTACACCGTCATCGTCAGCGGTTACCCGCCGGTGGCCACCGAGGTGCAGGTTGGACTGGGAACCTTCACCGACGCTGTGATCACGCTGGGGCATCCCACGTCGACCAACGGTGACCGGCATGACGAATCGTAAGGTCGGCGGAGGTGTGCTGACCGGCACTGTGGTGACCTGCGACGGTTGGCCGGTTCCGCACGCGGTGGTCACTGTCATCGACAGCGCTGGCACGCAGTCGGCCCGCACTACTGTGCGTCATGACGGGTACTTCACCGTGGCCGGGCTGAGTCCCGGAGTCTACACAGTGATCACCACGGCCGCCGGGCATGATCCGCAAGCCCGTACCGGCCTGGTCAACGGCGCCGGCTCCGTCGACCTGGGCCGGCTAGTGCTAGTCAGGATCGGCGCGGTCGTGCTGCCTGTCCCCGGGATCTGGCATATCGATCCGATCCACTCCACAGTGGCGGCGACCGCGGTCCACCTCGGCTTCGCCAAGATCCACGGCCGGTTCCGCGAGTTCAGCGGCACCTTGACCGTAGCCGACCCGCTGGAATACAGCTCGGTCGACGTCGTTATCGACGCCGCCAGCATCGACACCGGCAACTCCGACCGCGACGCGCACCTGCGCTCACCGGACTTCCTAGACGTCGCTGCCTTTCCGCAGATTCGCTACACCAGCCAGCGGCTGACCGTGGTGCGCCCGGACACCTGGCGACTCGACGGCCGGCTCGCGCTGAAGTCCGTCACCGAGCCTGTCACGCTGAACATCAACTATTTGGGTACCGGTGCCGGTCCGCTGGACGACGTCCGCGCCGGGTTCCATGCCAGCACCGAGCTCGACCGCGATCAGTTCGACATGATCTGGAACCAGTCACTGCTCGCCGGCGTCTTCGCAGTGGGCCGCAGCCTGCGCATCACCATCGACGTCGAAGCGGCGTGGCAGCAGTGACTGAAGCGCTTATCGGGAAGCGAGTTCGGCTGCGGCGGAACGCACTTCATACTCGCTGGCACCGGCGGCCACCAGCCGGCGGTAGCGGTTGAGCAGCCGGGGCGCGTGAAAGGCGAGCACGGCGACGAGCGCACCGTCGGCGAAGTAGCCCGCGACGGTTCCCTTGATCGCGCCGGGATCGTGCAGCACTTCGACAGACGTCGCCAGATCGCAGCGCCCGACCAGCTGCAGCGTCAGCCCGTACTGGTCGGACCAGAAGTACGGCACGGCATCGGCTAGCCGGGTGATCTCCGCGCCGGCGATGCGCTGCGCGACAACGGCGGCCTGCTCGGTGGCTGAGGTCCAGTGCTCGATGCGTGGTCGATCTCCGAACGTGGGGTGCCGCCAGGCGGCGATATCACCGACCCCGTAGACGTTGCCGGTGCCCTCTACCAGACCGGTGGCATCGCAGAGCAACCCGCTTGCGGTCGGTACTCCGAGCCCCGCGAGCCATCCGGCGTCGACCACGGTGCCCACCCCGACGACGCCGCAGTCGGCCCGCACCTGGCTCCCATCGGCTAGCTGGGCGGCGATCCCGCCATCGCTGTCGACGAGATCCGTCAGTCGCACTCCGCAGCGGATCGTGACCCCATTGTCGGTCTGCAATCGGGCACACAGCTGGCCCATCTGCTCGCCGAGAACTCGGCCGAACGGCATCGGCAGCGCCTCCAGCATGGTCACCCCGAGACCGGCCATCCGAGCAGTGGCGGCGACCTCAGCGCCGATGAATCCGGCCCCGACCACCAGTAGCGAGCGCGCCCGGGAAAGTGAACACCGCAGCGCTCGGCAGTCGTCCAGCGTGCGCAGTACGTGCAGCTCCGGATGGTCGGGCTGGCCGGGTAGTCGCCGTGGCCGCACCCCGGTGGCCACTACGAGGGCGTCGTAGTGCAGCCGCACGCCATCGTTGAGCTCCACTGCACCGTCGTCCAAGCTGATAGCGGATCTAGCCAGGTGCAATGACACGTTGAGGTCGGCCAGCTCACCGCGATGCAGGGTGGCCCGTTCCTCGGGCCAGGTTCCGGCGAGGATCTGCTTGGACAGCGGGGGACGGTCGTAGGGTTCATGCGCCTCATCGCCGACGAGGCTGATCCGGCCAGAGAATCCCTCTGCGCGGAGGAACTCGACGGTACGCAGCCCGCCCAGCCCAGCGCCAACGACCACCACGTGACTCATGCGCCCTCCGATGTCAGGGGCACATGGTGTCACGGATCGTCAGCTCACCAGCAGCTCGCGGTCGCTGGTCCAGAGCTCTCGGCGTTCCTCTTCGGTGAGACCTCCCCAGACGCCGTACGGCTCTCGCGCGGATAGCGCGTGACGGCGACACTGCTCCAGAACCGGGCAGCGCTTGCAAATCGCCTTCGCCCGATCTGCACGGCGGGATCGCGCTGAACCTCGTTCGCCGTCCGGATGGAAAAAGACGTTGCTGTTCAACCCCTGGCAGGAGCCCTGGAGCTGCCAGTCCCATTCATTAGCGACCGGCTTAGGAAGTCGTCGGGTGTCCGTCATCTCCAACACCGTCCTTGCTGGTCGATCGGTCCTGGGCTGTTCGATTGATACCCGTGCAGCGGTGACGGCAAACCTGACCTGACTTCCGACGGTGTTTCGGTCTGTTGCACGGTATGTGGACCCTCGATGCACGGAGTACGGATCATCGGGCATAATGGACCTTGCGATGCTGCCATCGACGTGTCGGTGCAGCCGAGGTCGACTGTGAGCGCCTTCGCGGCGCAGGAGCTTCTCCGCGGGACTGCGGGGTGGCCACGCATCAGCGGCCACCCGTTCTCCAGGAGAGGATTATCCCCGCGTGCCTTCGAACCACCCCGCCTCCGGGCAACCATGCAGTTTCCGCGAGCTCGGAGTACCAGCGGAGCTGCTCACCGTGCTTACCCGCCAAGGCCTCACCACGGCGTTTCCGATTCAGACGGCAACGCTGCCAGATGCACTCGCCGGCCGTGACGTGCTCGGCCGCGGTCGCACCGGCAGCGGCAAAACGCTCGCCTTCGCGATCCCGACGATCACCGCGCTGGCTCACTCTGGGCTGCGCCGCACCGCGGGGCGCCCGCGTGCTCTGGTGCTAGTGCCCACGCGAGAACTCGCCAACCAGGTCGCTGATACCTTCGCTCCGCTGGCTGCTGCGCTCGGGCAGCGGATCACCACCGTCTACGGCGGTGTCGGGCAGGGCCGGCAGGTGTCCGCGCTACGTGGTGGGATCGACGTCCTCATCGCGTGCCCCGGCCGCTTAGAGGACCTTCTCGGCCAGGGTCACGTACAGCTTGACGAGGTCGAGGTCACCGTGCTGGATGAGGCCGACCACATGGCCGATCTAGGTTTCCTTCCTGCAGTACGCAGGTTGCTGGACCTGACTCCGGCCGGCAGCCAGCGGCTGCTCTTCTCGGCCACCCTGGACAACGCCGTGGACGTGCTGGTGCGCCGTTACCTGACCAACCCGGTGGTGCACTCGGTCGACCCCGTGGTGGCGGCGGAATCGAAAATGGCGCACCACGTGTTCACTGTAGATCACGCAGACAAGCCGTCGGTGATCCGCGAACTCGCCTCCGGCCAGCGCCGCAGCCTGCTGTTCACCCGCACCAAACATGCGGCGAAGAAGCTCGCCAAGCAGTTGACCATCGCCGGACTTCCCGCCGTGGAGCTGCATGGGAACCTTTCGCAGCATGCTCGGGCCCGCAATCTCGCAGCGTTCAGCGACGGGAGCGCGCGAGTGCTGGTGGCGACCGACATCGCCGCTCGCGGCATTCACGTCGACGAGATCGGCCTGGTAGTGCATGTGGATCCGCCGGCGGAGTGCAAGGCGTACCTGCACCGCTCCGGGCGCACCGCCAGAGCTGGTGCCGAGGGGGTCGTCGTCACGCTGTCGACTCCCGACCAGGTCAGGGATGTGCGGGCACTGACGCGGTTGGCCGGCATCAAGCCGGTAATGGCGCAAGTCCGTCCCGGTGCCGAGCAGATCACCGCGCTGACCGGCCCGCCGGCTCCACTGGTCGTGCCACCCGCGGGTGCTTCGGTTTCCACCTCGGCTCTCGCGCCGGCGAAGTCGCGGCGCCGTCAGGGCGGCGTTGTCGAAGCCTCCCGGCGCGAACCACGGCGGCCCAGTCGCCGCCGCTCCACCCGTCGAGCTGCTTGACCGGGGGGTAATGGTCGCCACGTCCACGCCGACCCCGACGAATCAGCCGGATCGTCCACGGCGTCGTCGGTGGCGGTGGTTGTTGGTGGTCGGGCTCGTCGCAGTAATGCTCTTCGGATCCGTGGTGGGCATCTCGGTGGCGGGTGCATTGCGGGCGCCCGGTACGGACAGCGTGCCGGCCCGGTTGGCTGAGTGGGGTCGAGACCACGGTTTCGACGGGCTGATCACCTGGTTGGAGAAACAGCAGTACGAGCACAATCGGCCGCTGACCGGCGGCGTCCCAGTGGGCGGGATCCCGCGGCTCAGAGCAGTACCGGTGGCACCAACTGATCCGCAAAGGGTCTTCGCAGCGCACTTGCCCGCGCCCTTGCCGCTGCCGCCGCCGGCGGGTATCGCGCCGCTACCCGGCGAAGGTCAGTGGGAGACCGTGACGACGGTGCACGGTCAGCCCGCGGTCAGGGTGGCTCACGTGCGTCCAGATCGCGAGCACACGTCCTTCCTGGCTGGGGTGATGTGGCTTGATCCCAACCTGGTACGGGGTCAGCTACACCCGGGGTTTCAGGATCCTGGCGGAAGCTGGCAGGCCGCAACGGCATTGACTCCCGCCGAGGGACGCACCGTGGTTGCCGCGTTCAACGGTGGGTTCCGCCTCAACGGTGCCAGTCACGGCGGCTACTACAGCGAGGGCCGCACCGTGCGACCGCTGGTGGACGGTGCCGCCAGCCTGGTGCTGCGCACCGATGGCACGACCACCGTCGGTGCGTGGAATCGGGAGGTGCGGATGACCCCGAACGTGGCGAGCGTCCGGCAGAACCTCGTCCCGCTGGTCGATGACGGGCAGGTCAACCCGAGCTGCCGCAGTGGCGGCACCGCCGAGTGGGGTAGCACGGTGGGGCAAGTCGCGTTCATTCACCGCTCAGGCTTCGGTATCACCGCCGATGGTGGCGAGGTCTACGTTGGTGGGCCGGCCCTTTCGGTGTGCAGTCTGGGACAAATCCTGCAGGCTAGTGGCGTGGTGCGGGGTATGGAATTGGATATCAACCCGAACTGGGTAAGCGGTGCGTACTTTCACCCCTCGCTCAATGGCCTACCAGAAGCCTTCCGGCTCTTTCCCGGCGAGAAGGTCGCCGCCGAGCATTACTTCAGCCCGTCGAGCCGGGACTGGTACGCCTACTACGCCCGACCTTGACAGCAGCAGGCGTGCCGATCATCGTCGGACATGAGTAGTGCAGCCAATGCAGGTTCCGACCGCTGGAAGTGCGGCCAATCGTTCTTGGGCGATCGCCTGGCCGCACCGCTCACATACGCCGTAGCTGCCATTGAGGAATCGTGTGACCGCCTGATCGACCGCTATCAGGTGCCTTTTCGCCCCGGCCAGCAGCGTACCGACCTGCGCCCGTTCGAACGCGACAGTCGACCCCTCGGGATCGTGTTCGTCGTCATTGGTAGTCAGCGCGGAGGACTCGACGATGGCGTCGAACTGGCGGGTCAGCGACGCGATGCGGTGCAACGTGCTGGCCCGCTCGGCGTTCAGACGGTGGCGCACCGAGTTTTGCTCATCCGACGATGCGGAGCCGGCAAGCGGGTCGTTCACAGGTGAGGTCAACCGAACCCGCGTGGCAGTCATTCCACGGACGGATTCGACCGGGGGTGCAGCGGCTGATGCGGTGGCCCAACGACCTGGAGAGCAGCTTCAACGAGGTGGTTATCGGGCGACAGCTGGCATACCGGGTCTGCTCGGGAAGCGTCGCCGGTGAGCTGAAAGGCCTGGCAGCGGCAGCCGCCGAAGTCGATCTCCTTGCGGGGGCAGCTGCGGCACGGCTCGGACATCCAGCCGTATCCGCGATACCGGGTGAACGCAGGGGAGTGGTGCCAGATCTCGTTCAGCGGGCGCTCGCGCACAGTCTCGATGCCGAGCCCGACGATCTGCGCCGCCGCCGGGCAGGGCAACACGCGCCCGTCAGGAGCAATGACGAGGTGTCTGCGCCCCCAACCGTGCATGCACGGCTTCGGGTACGACTCGTGGTAATCCGCGACGACATACAGGATCTCGAGGATGTCGCCGTAGGTTGCTCGGGCGTGCGCGACGGCGTGTTCGGCGGCGACTACCTGGTCACGTGTCGGCAGCAGCGCGGAGCGGTTGAGCAGCCCCCAGCCGTAGTATTGGGTGTGGGCTAGCTCGAGCCGCTCCGCGCCCAGGGTTGCGGCGAGATCGGCGATCGGCCCGATCCGGCCGATGTTGCCGCGATGCAGGACGACGTTGATCGTCAGCGGCAGTTCCGCTGCCGTCACGGCGCGAGCAGCAGCCAGCTTGCGGTCGAAGACGCGGGCACCCGCCACCTCGTCAGCTGCCATGCGGTCGGCGTCTTGCATGCTGAGCTGGACGTGGTCGAGTCCGGCGTGGGCCAGCTCGCTCGCCCGCCGCTCATCGAGACCTACCCCGCTGGTCACCAAATTGACGTAGAAGCCTAGGTCTCGAGCCTGGGCCACCAGCGGTGTGAGGTCGGGTCGGGCCAGCGGCTCACCTCCGGTGAGGTGCAGCTGCAGCACGCCCAGTTGCCGAGCTTCGGCCAGCACGCGGCACCACTCGTGCAGCGTCAGTTCCGCTGCCCGCGGGACGGTCACGGGATTGGAACAGTACGGGCAGTGCAGCGGGCACTTGTAGGTCAGCTCTGCGAGCAGGCCCAGCGGCCTATCCACGGTTGGCCACCAGCAGCTTCTGCGCTATCAAGTCCCGCAGCAGCGACATGACGTCCTCGACTGCGACGCCGTCGTAGACCTCACCGACCGCCCGCACCACCTCGGCCACGCTGAGGCATCCGTCGCAGTGCCGGACGACGGCGGCCGCTGTCTCATTAAGGATGAGCACGCCCTCGGGGAACAGCAGGACCGTCTCATCGCTGAGCGGGTCGGTGGCGGCGCGGACCCCCCGGCGCAGCTGCGGCCGATCAGTGAGCGCCAACGCTGCCGTCATCTATCCGCCAGCAGCGCGTGCTCGATTGCGTCCAGCATGCTCCATAGCACGTCGGTCTTGAACTCCAGGGCGCGGACCGCGGCGTCCTGGCTGGGTCTTGTCGTGCAATGTGACAACACGATATCCAGCGCATCGACGCATTCTTGTTGGGCGCGATTGATACGGGAGTCGAAGTATCCGAGCGCGTCATGGTCAAGCCACGGATAATGCTGCCTCAGCGCGACGGTACGCGCGGCCATCGCGGCTGGGGCGAACAGCTCGGTCAGCGACGACGCGACGCCCTCAACCCACGGCCGGGTGCGAGCAAACGTGACGTAGGAATCGACGGCGAAACGCACACCCGGCAACAGATGGCGCTCGTCGATGACTTCCGTACGGCTCAATCCGACCGCATCCGCCAATATCAACCACCGGGCGCAGCCGCCGGTACCGTCCGCACTGCCGTCGTGGTAAGCGATTCGTGGCAGCCACCGCCGGCGGACCTCTGGCAGCGGGCAGTTCGCGACGATAGCGGCGTCTTTCTGCGGCAGGTTGCGCTGGTAATACCACCGGTTGGCCACCCACACCCGCAGCTCAACAGGACTGAGCTCGCCGGCGTGCATGCGCTGATGAAAGGGATGCTTGTCCCAGTAGCCGCGTTCAGCACTGCGCAGCGTTCCCTCGAACTCGCCACGATCTAGCACCGGGTGATTATCGGGCATCTTTCCCCTGTTCTACAGCTCGTATTCAGCCCCGTCGTGAGCGATACTTGCGCCAGCACTGGCCAGGCATGCTCGTTCAGGACCGTCTTCGAACAGCATCGGATTGGTGTTGTTGATGTGGGTGTACACGATGTGCGGGTGGGTCAGCTGGCGCAGCAGCCACAGGCTACCGTCCGCGCCGTTGATCGGCAGGTGACCCATCGATCGAGCCGTTGCCGTGCCACGCCCGTGCTGGTGCATCTCGTCGTCAGCCCAGAAGGAGCCGTCAACGAGAACCAGATTAGTTTCGCGCAACTCCTCGACAATGCCGCAGTCAAGCGCCGCCACCGACGGTAGGAACACGGCGGCGCCAGCGGTGCGTTCGTCGGTGATCCGGTAACCGATGACTACGCCGGAGGTCGGACCCGAGCCACGGGCGTAACGAGGTAACCGGCCGCTGGAAGCATCGAGCGCCTCACACCATAACGGTGACGCCGCACCGTCGCGGTATTGCAGCGCGAATCGCTCAGATGGCCGAACCTCATGCCAGTGCACCACGGTGTAGCTTTCCAAAGTCGGCAGCAGTCCGCACTGGGAAAGCAGGGTTCGCACCGCCGCAGTTCCATATATGTGAAGTTCGCTCGCCTGGCGCATGGACAGCAAACCCACGGTGTGATCAAGTTCGGCGTCAGTGAGAAAAACGCCGTGAATCGGCGCCGTTGCGTCGCCCGGTCGAGGCCATAAGGGGGTGCACTCGCGCAGCGCAGCGTCCACATCTGGTCCAGCATTACCTAAAAACCACTCACCATCACCGTCGCCGACGGCGATCGTGGAGGACCGTCGTGGCGTCACTGGACGCGAGCGTGACCGTGCGGCGGCACACACCGGACAGCCGCAGTTCCATTGTGGTACTCCACCGCCGGCTGCAGAACCCAGGATGCGAACGAGCATCTCAGCTGAGCTGATTAATTCTAACGCTGACCTGCGTACATCGTGACTTCCATGGGCGTTTCCAGTCGTTGCCAGGTCGGTGTCACCCATTGTCGGCGGGTGCGCCGCGTGCTCAAGGTCCGACTTCCGGGCTTTTCGCTGACGACGCGATCATTGTGAACAGTGACCATCTCGACCTCCGCCCACGTCGGCGTCAGCGCGACCGGCAACATTCTGTTGCACCGACGAGAAGTTTGCGAATCAGTAACCGCAGTTTGATGTTGACAGAGCGCATCGGCCGATGTCAAGAGGCGTTCACCTGTCCGGTCGGCAATACGCGCACTCGCAGCTCCGAATGCGCCTTGAGCGTTCGGCCCGTCGAATGTCGCCCACCCGCGTCGTTCCTACCGGCAGCGGCTCGTCTAGCTGGGTCTCTGCCGCACGCAGCCGTCCACTTTCCGCGCTGCCATCGTAGAGTTCCCGCGCCTCGCGGGCGACCGCACGGACCTGGTCGAGCAGGGTCTGTTCGGCGAGATCCGTGCGGACCTCGGTGGGTGCGATGCTTTCGACGGTGACCACCGGGCGGCCATCGCGAGGCAGCGGAACAGAGCCGTCGATTGTCGTGCCGACACCCGGAACCGAATGGATTGAGATCTTGCCACCGACCGCGGTGATCCGGGCCGTGACGTTACGCTGCTCAGCAGCCGCCCCCGCCTGATGCGGTGCGGCAACGCGAGCAGCCTGACGAGTGGAACGACTAGCCCGAAGAACAGCACAGAGCTGATCGCATGGGGGGCAGAGTGGTACCCAGCCCGATTACGCCGAGGATGCCGCCACATGTGATCACCACGCGGCCCCGAGCTCGGATCGCCGTACACCCCCGTTCCGTGATTGACACCAACACCCTAGGTTGTTGCGACCATCCCGAGGCAGAATCCCCGGAACATCGTCCGGGCTCCGGATGGACGGTTCGCCCCTGTGGCCAACGAGGGCAGCAACAGCGTCTCCGTGGTTGACGCCTGCATCAACCAGTCACCGCAACCATTCCCACCGGGGGCAACCGAGCGGCATCGCGGTGCTGCCCAGCGGCCTGGAGGCCTATATGGCCGACCTCGACAGCGGACTAGTGACCATCCTG
>JAODNG010000190.1 GCA_025465385.1 Pseudonocardiales bacterium | reverse complement strand
GACTAAATGCGCACATGGAAGATGAAGCCGGTTCAGGCTTTGGGATATCTGCGGGTCGGATCCCTCGGTCATGGTGACGACCCGGCGCGACCGCGGCGGTGTCGGAAGATCGCCGTCCCTGGCGTGGCACCCCAAAGCTACGGGTGTCAGTTCGCGCTGACAGTCAGTTTGGGACATCCTCAGCCGAAGGTGTGGTTGGTGTCGCCGATGCGGCGGGATTGCGGGAACCGGAACTGCGGCATCGTTCCGTTGAGCAGAGGTATCTGGGCTTGATCTTGGGTGGCGCGGCCCAGGATCGTGCCGGGGATCCCGACGAAGTTGCTCAGGATGCCCGGGCCGAGCTTCAGCGGGCTGCCGAAACTCATCTTGAATACCCACAGCACCCACACCATCAGCACAAGCGAAAATCCGGTGAAGGCCATGAGCATCGTGTTGACCGCCCACTTGCGTTGCACGATCCCGCCATACAAGATCGCGATCCCGGGGATGCTCATCAACCCGACAAGAGTCGCAGCGACCAGTTGCCAGGCGTTGTCTCCCGCGTTAAGCCACGGAGGGTACGGGTTCATCACGCACTCCCTTACACCCACACGGGGCACAGAGACACGTTCGAAACCCCACATAGGCAGCATTGCGCACTATCCGCTAATAACTCACCAAAAGAGTGAAGAGCAGTTGTTTCAGAGATGTTAACTCCGGTGACAATATGATGAACGCTCCGCCGCTACATCGCCGAATTTGTGCGTTCGTGCGGCGCTGGCACGTAGACGTTGAGGTACATCCGATCGATGCTGTCCACCTCGAACACCACATGATCGATCAGGACATCGGCGACGCTGCGCGCTACCGTCATGGCGGGCTCCGTTGGTCACCCTCTACCCGATGAGGGGGCAGCAGTCTCGGCAAGGTCGCCGATCAGGGCGTCCCGCATTGCCCCCAAGGGTAGTAGTGCAGCATTCCCGGTGATGAGACTTGCGCCATTCAGGCGACTTGTCACGCCACGAAAGAAGCAGAGGTCTAGTGTCAAGGCGCAACGTTGCGATCCTCCTCCGGATGGACACCGCAGCAAGATGACCTCCTCGTCCTGCTGCGGCGAAGAGCTCTGAACCCGACCGTAATGGTATCCGGAATGGTTTCATCAACAATCGCTTGACTGCGCTATGGAATCAGTACACAACTGCACCCAGTCATGCCAGCTGGGGTGGCGATTTGCCGGATGGGTTGCTCCCGGAGTCTGTGGCCATCCCTGCCGCGTAGGGCGAGGTAGGGTGGCTTGCCGCGCGAGAACACGAGGTATGGGGATCGATGAACCGCTCACTGTATGGCAAGGCTTTTCGGCCCCCGGGTGAACTTGTCGAGGATGCCGACGCCGTCGCGTCACAGCGAGGTCCCCGGTGGGGCTGGTTGCCTACCGCAAGGGTGGGACACGAAGCTCAGACGACGGACAAGCTCCTCGTCCGGAGCGTGCAGGACAGCCTCGTCAGATCTGGGCTCAGTCGCACCGAGCACACCGTCGCCGGCGGCGACACGTTGCACATCCCCCGAGTGGTCTCGGCCGACGCCGGACCTCCCGGGTGGGTACAAATCGACTTGTTGCCAGGCCAGTCCGCCGAGGACTTCACTGCCCACGCGTCGGCGCTCGCCCAAAGCCTCGGTGTACCCCAGGTCTGGGTAGTCCCGCTCGGGCGCTCCCGCGTCCGGCTGGAACTGCCAACACAGCGCGACCGTTCGTAGCGGTCTAGCCAAGCTATGTCCGGCAATGTCGGTAAGATCGAGGAAACTTTGGTACTCGCGGGTCGGATTTGTTGGGCGCAGCGTGGAAGAGGCTGGCTCCACAGCGCAAGGACAGCCCACCTGGCCTGCACATAGCGCTCCGCGTCATGGTCAACATATCTGGGCGTAGCGAGTGGCGGCGGTGGGCCGCTCTGACCGCGGGTCCCGGTGTGAGGTTGCCGAGAACCGGAAGCCGACCAGGCATCTGTCGGGCCGGGGTGCAACCCCGTTAGTACTGCAACGACAGCTTGTGATGATTCTTGTGGCGTGTCTGTATAGGCTCGCTCAGGGTGTGGCTGATCATGTATGTGGGATGTATGTCGCGGGTGGCGAAGGTCGGGAGCTTGCTCCCTTCCCGGTCCGTATCCGCTGCGCCATGGCGGCCTGGCTGGTAGCGATGCTCCAGAGGAGGTCGACGTAGTGGCCAGGGCCCAGGGCCTGCTCCTCCTGGATGGCCCGGTGGCGGTAGTAAGCGGCCTCGGCGGCCAGGTCGTCCGCGCGACGGCGGGCGGAATCCTCGTTGGTGACCGCATCGGGGACCACCACACTCTCATCGCCGGAGGAAACATCCACGCTGATGGGTGATACGCCGCTGAGGTCAGCTCCTCGCTGTGCGCGCTCATGACTAGACGCCATGCGGTCTCCCCGGGCCGACACCTTCTCCTTTGGTCATAGCGCGTGCAGACAACGCTGTCTGGCCGATCCTGCGCGCGCCACTTACAAAGGAGACCCAGAATGCCGATGTAGATACAAATGCCCCTCGACCGTTCGTGCCGCCACTGGGTGTGCAGTTCAGGCGGCGAGGCGAGGCGGGGAGGGGAACTGGGAGAACTTCCTGCCTCCATGACTTGTCCCTGTGACCGGAGCCAGCAGAGTGCCTCGTGGCGCGCGCATCCGCTCAGCGCCCGCGCAGTCCGGGGAGTGTGCCGGGGGCCACTACCCGCTAACCACCCGAGCCCTGGCATGATCCGCGGTCATGCCGGCGGCCACCGACATCATGACGCCGCTGTGGCGGGGCGTGGTGTTGTTCCGGGCCATTACGGCAGTTTTCGCGATCGCGGCGATCACGGTGCACCACCATGGTTTCGCTCGGCCAGATCTGGGCTGGGCGGTGCTCGCCGGGATCGCGGTGTGGACCGTAGCGACCTGCCTGGCCTACAGCCACGACCGCACCCGCCAGACCCTGGTGATCGTGATCGACCTGCTGGTGACGCTGGCGCTGATGGGTTCCTCAGCGCTTGTGCTGTCCACCGAGCAACTCACCGAAGTTGCCCACCGAACGCCGTTGCTCACCACGGTGTGGGCCAGCGGCCCGGTGGTCGCCGTTGCGGTGCACGCGGGCAGGGTCGCCGGCGCGATGTTCGGCGTCGCCGTCGCGGTAGTCGACGTCTGGGTGCGCGGGTTTTTCAGCATCGACCTCGCTCGCGACGCGATCCTGCTGGTCGGGACCGGGTTCGTGCTCGGGCTGGCGGCGACGGCAGCCCGGCGCGCGGGTGAACAGCTTCGAAGGGCGGCCCGCGCCGAAGCGGCCGCCACCGAACGGGAGCGGCTGGCCAGATCCGTCCACGACAGCGTGGTACAGGTCTTGGCCCGGATGCGAGCCCGCAGTGGCCAGCTCGACGGGGAGGCCGGCGAGCTGGCGCGATTGGCGGGAGAGCAGGAGATCGCATTGCGGTACCTGTTCTCGACGACGACACCGGGCGCTACCGGTGAGCAGGACCTGGCCAATGCAGTGCAGCGGCTGGCTAGTCCCCGGGTCGAGGTGTCAGTGCCCGCAACCGCAGTGCTGTTACCCGCCGCCGATGTCGACGAGCTGGTCGCCGTCGTCCGGGAGGCGTTGGCCAATACCGCCCGGCATGGCGGTCCTGAGGCGAAGTCCTGGGTACTGGTCGAGGATCTCGACGACGAAGTGGTGCTCAGCGTCCGGGACGACGGCCCCGGTGTCGACAGCAGGCAACTCGTCGGTGCGCAGTATGACGGCCGGATGGGAGTGTCGCGCTCGATCCGCGGCCGGGTAGCCGACCTGGGCGCCACGTTGACGCTGGATACCGGCCCGGGGCGGGGCACCGAGTGGGAGGTGCGGCTGGTTCGCGCCCGGCACGGCGTGGCGCGGTGACCGGCTGCCGTGGTGACGGCCGGGCGGTGATCCGGGTCATGGTGGTCGACGACCACCCGATGTGGCGGGACGGGGTGGCCCGCGACCTCGGCGAGCGTGGCTTCGAGGTGGTGGCCACCGCGGTTGACGGCGCGGCCGCGTTGCGCATCGTCGCTGCCGTCCGTCCGGACGTGGTGCTGATGGACCTGCATTTCGGCGCCGACGGACCGTCCGGCGCGGAAACCACTCGGTGCCTCATCGACAGTTGGCCGCACGTCAAAGTGCTGGTGCTGTCCGCTTCCGGTGCTCATGCCGACGTGCTGGCCGCGGTACAGGCCGGCGCCTCGGGGTACTTGATGAAATCTGCGCCGCTGGACGAGCTGGTCGACGCCGTGCGCCGGACGGCAGAGGGCGACGCGGTGTTCACCGCTGGCTTGGCCGGGCTGCTGCTCGGCGAGTACCGCCGGATCGCGCGCGGCCGCCAGAACGACGTGCCTCAGCTCACCGAGCGGGAGACCGAGGTGTTGCGCCGGGTGGCCACCGGGCACACCGCGCGACAGATCGCCGATGCGTTGGTGATCAGCCACCGCACCGTGGAGAACCACGTGCAGTCCACGTTGCGCAAACTGCAGCTGCACAACCGCGTCGAGCTGGCCCGCTACGCAATTGAGCACGGCCTCACCCAGTAGATAGCGCACTGCGGGGGGTCAGGATTGCCTGACAACTGGTGTTACGTCGTCGGCGGGAGCCGTATCGTTCGAGGCAGGCGCTCTATCAGGGCCCGAAAGGGCCCGCTAGTGGTCCGCCGACCGGGTATCAAGGGGGGGTGGCACCCGGTCGGCGGCCGCTACGCCAGCGGCCAGGGGGAGTTGCCGCTTGCGCCATCGGTGTACCGGGCGCCGTGCGGCGGCCCAGCGACCGTTCGGTCCGGCTGACGTCAAGTGGAGCCGGGTCCTAACGGTTTGTTCACCGATCCCTCCAGTGTGCGCGATGCCGCGTGCTGTTGACAACCGCTGAGCCACAATGGCCACCATCCTGGCGCACCCGGCGGCCCCCGGTACGCTGACGCACCCGGCACAACCGGGAGTACTCGCAGGGATGGTGGGTAACGTGGAGTTCGAGCTTGAACGGGATGCGTTCGCCGAGGCCATCGCGTGGACGGCGAAGGGCCTACCAGCCCGTCCGGTCGTCCCGGTGACCGCGGGCGTGGTCCTCGAGGTGACCGACGGCGCGATGATCGTCTCGGGTTTCGACTTCGAAGTGCTCAACCGCATCGAGGTGCCTGTCACCGACAAGGCCGCCGGTCGGGTGCTGGTGTCCGGCCGGCTGCTCGCCGAGATCGCCCGCGCACTGCCGCCCAAGGATGTACGGGTGGTGGTCGAGGGAAACCGGCTGGCGGTGCGTTGTGGTTCGGTCCGGTTCAACCTGCCGCTGTTGCACATCGAGGACTACCCCGCGGTGCCGGTACTGCCGGCGACCTCGGGAAAGGTCCGTGGCGACGTCTTCGCCACCGCCGTCGCGCAGGTGACCGCGGCGGCCAGCCGCGACGAGACGCTGCCGATGCTCACCGGGGTGCGCATGGAGATCGGCCCCGAGGTCCTCACCTTGGCCGCCACCGACCGGTACCGCCTCGCCGAGCGACACATCCCGTGGACTCCGACCGGTACAGTGCCGTCCACTTCGGTCATCGTTCCGGCCAAGACACTGGCCGATGTCGCCAAGTCGCTTGGATCGGCCAGCGAGGTGGTGCTGTCGATGGGCGACGCGGACGACGCGGGGTTCCTCGGCTTCTCCGCTGGTGGCCGCCAAACGCTGACCCGGTTGCTCGACGGCGAGTTCGTGAAGTTCGCTTCGCTGTGGCCCACCGCGGTCACCACCACGGTGGAGGTGCAGGTCAGCGAGTTCATCGCGGCGCTGAAGCGGGTGGCGCTGGTGGCGCAGCGGTTCGCGCCAGTCCGGCTGGCGTTCTCCGAGGGCACCGCGCAGCTGTCCGCGGAAGCCGAGGACGAGTCCAGTGCCGAGGAGGAGCTCGAGGTCGGCGTCACCGGTGAACCGTTGACCATCGGGTTCAACGCCGGGTACCTGCTCGACGGGCTGGCAGCGGTGACCACCCCACGGGCGACGTTGTCGTTCACCGAGCCGAGCAAACCCACCGTCATCACGCCGGTCACCGGCCTCGGCGCCGACGACCCGGATGACGCCCGGGACGGCTCGTACCGCTATCTCGTCATGTCGATGCGGCTGCGCGGTTGATAACGGCGGCTAGTAACGGGGGCTGACAGCGGGGCGCACGTCGAGCACGGCACAACCGGACAGCACCCGTGGGACCGGCAGCCGGGTTAGCCGCAGCGCGCTGTAGGCCTTCACGCCGAGCACCACAGTGGCGAGGACCGTCGCCGCCAGCGTGGATCCGGTGAGCAACCACACCAGCACCACCGCGCCGGTGTTCGTGGCTTTCGCCGGCGGGGACCAGTTCAGCCGGTACACGGTGGCGTCGACCAGGCCGAAGTAGTTCGGCGAAAGCAACGACCAACGGGCGAACGCCAGCGTGAGGTAGGCGTCGAGCACTACGAACTGCACCAGAAACACCGCGGCGGGCCCAGCGGCGGAGGGATGCCTGCTCACGTAGCTGACCACCACCAGGCAGACGCTCAACCGGTCGGCGAGCACGTCGAGCACCGCCCCGGTGCGGGTCTCCCGGTGGGTCACGCGGGCTAGCAGCCCGTCGGCGATATCACCGACCCAGTAACACAACAAGGCCGCAAGCAGCCACGCATCGCTGCCGGTGGTTACCGCCACCCCCCAGGCGACCACCGTCGCGATGGTGCGGACGGCTGTCACGACGTTAGGCCAGGTATTCCACTGCTCGGCGAACGCGGCGGTGCAGCCGCGGTGCCCGCAGGGCAGCACTTCAGGATTGCCTAGGGCACCATTGCTCACCCGGCGGATCGGCGGAACAGCCAAGGTCGCCGTGCGATGGCCGGCGCCGGCCGGAGCGCGTCGGTGCGACTTCGCCAACCAGCGAACTGCACGCTTGCCTGCGCCGGTTCCAGCACCGGGATGCCCAGACTGCCCGCGGCGCGCACGGTGGGATGGTTCACCGGAATCGACGGGTCAGCGACGACGAAGGTGACCGCGGGGGTAAGCCGGCTGCGAGTCACCGCGCCGTGCGCCTCCATCAACCGACGCAGTGCTCCCAGATCGGCGGAACTGCCGAGGTACAGCACGTGCGGCGGGTCCTCGGTGGCCGCGTGACTCCCCACCGCCGTCTCCAGTCTCCCGACAGGTACTCCATACGCCCTTGCGCGCGCACGGTACACGCCGTACCCACCAGACTCACCCGCCACGCAGGTTACGCGCTGGTGATCCTGGACACTCTCGAGCGCAATGCAGCGTGTGCTGCCGCGCGATCGACCCGGGTCGGCGTACCGCTGTGCAGCACCCGCTCCCCTGCGACCCAGACATCGCGGACCGCTCGAGCTCCGGCCGCCCACACCAGATTGGCCAGCAACTGACTGTCCGGGACGTCGAGCCCCGCCGCGAACGCCGGGTCGTCGGCTCCGATATGCACCAGATCGGCCCACGCCCCCGGCCGCAGCGTGCCCAGATCATCGCGCCCGATCGCGGCCGCACCGCCCCGGGTCGCCATCAGCAGTGCCTGCGCGGAGGTCAGCGCGGCGGCGTCGCTGGTGGACAACCGGGCCAGCCGGGCCGCCAGCCTGACGTCGTCCCACAGATCCAGGTCGTCGTGCGAGGCGGGGCCATCGGTGCCCAAACCAACCGCGATTCCCGCAGCGCGCAGGTCGACCAGCCGCGCGATGCCAGAAGCGAGCTTGCTGTTCGAACCAGGGCAGTGCGCCACCCCCGCGCGGTGCCGGGCGAGTACGGCGATGTCGGCGTCGGACAGCTGCACGGCATGCGCCGCGAGCACCCGGGCCCCGTCGCCCAGCACCCCGAGATGTTCCAGCAGCCGCGGAACCGATCCGTGCTGCTCGCGGATCGCCGCATCCTCGCCGGTTGTCTCAGCGACGTGGATGTGCAGCAGAGCCCCGCGCTCCCGGGCAGCCGCGCCAGCCGCCACTAAAGCCTCGACGGGCAGCGTGTAGGCAGCGTGCGGGCCGTATCCCAGTTCGATGCGCTCGCCTGGGCCGAAGCGGATCCCGTCGGCATCGATCCAGCGGCTGATGCCGTCGAGCATCTGCTGCCAGGTGCCTAGCCGGTCCCAACCCGGCACCGCGATGATGCCCGGTGTCACCACCGCGCGGCTCCCCGCGGCCAACACCGCGTCGACCACCGCGTGGTTGTAGAAATACATCTCCACGCTGGTCGTGATCCCGGCGGTGAGCATCTCTAGGGCGCCGACGAGCATGCCGACCCGGACGTCCTCAGCGTCGACCCGGGCCTCGGCTGGCCAGATCACCTCGGTCAGCCATCGCATCAACGGCAGATCCCCGCCGAGGCCGCGCAGCGCGGTCATCGCAGTGTGCGCATGCGTGTTGACCAGCCCGGGCAGCAGGATGCCGGTCAGCGCCAGCTCGGGCCCGGGTGTGGGCGGCGCCGCTGCCGCCGGTCCGACGTAGCCAATCCGGCCGGCGGCGTCGACGTCCACCACCGCGTCGTGCAGCACGGTGCACGGCTCGTCACAGGGCAGCACTACGGGAGCGGCCAACCGGATCATAGGACGGGTTCGGCGATGCTGTGGCGCAGCAATGCCGACAGCGGCCGCAGCGGGGGAAGCCAGGCGCCTTCGACGGGCAGCGTCTCCAAGGTGATCCGGGGCAGCGGCTGCAGGAACAGCTCCGGGATGTCCTCGAGGTCCTCAAACCCCAGTACCAGGGAGTTGACCGCGAACGAGGCATGCTCACGGAACCCGAGCACGGTCACCCGCACGCCTTGGGCGACGAGGTCTTCCAACGGTTCCCGGAAGGCCCGGCTGTCCCCGGAGGCCACTAGCAGCTGCCGCAGCACGCCTTGTTCGTGGCGGGTCCGGATGTGCGCCAGCATGTCCTCGTCGATGTCCGATTCGTCGATCTTGGGCTTGGCGAACACCGCGAACCCGGTGTTGCGCAGCGCCTCCACCCAGGGTCGCACGAAGTCCGTGCTGCCCGATGCGACGTTGGTGAACACGGTCGCTTCAGGCTCGGTGTCGACCCCGGCCTGGGAGATCAACCAGCGACCCAGCGCGTCGAATCTCGGCCGGGATGCCGAGCTGGGGCGTCCGCCGAGGATCGAACCCAGGCTCATGTCGATATTGGGCGCATCCCAGACGAGTAGTGATACGGGGACGGTCGGGGCGGGCGCCGGGTTCATGGTGACCGATCCTGCCTTATAAGCGCGCGAACAGTAGATCCCGCACCACGCGGCCCTCGTCGCGGGCGCGTTGCTCGAACTTGGTGATCGGCCGCCACGCGGGTCGCGTGGCGAACCCGTGCGGCGCGGTGTTGCGAAGGCCCGGCTCGGTGACGCAGGCGGCGAGCATCTCTTGGGCGTAGGGCTCCCAGTCGGTGGCCAGATGCAGCGTGGCGCCAACGGCCAGCCGGGACGTCACCAGGGCGACCAACTCAGGTCGCACCAACCGGCGCTTGTGGTGGCGTCGCTTGGGCCACGGATCGGGGAAGTAGATCCGGACGGCATGCAGGCTGCCGGCCGCGACGTGCTCGTGCAGGAACGTGTACGCGTCACCGCGGAGCAGTCGCAGGTTGCCGATCTCGGCCTGCTCGATGCGCAGCAGTAGCTGGGCCAGTCCAGGCTGGTAGATCTCGACAGCGAGATGGTCGACGTCCGGTGCGGCCATCGCCATCACCGCCGTCGATTCACCCATCCCGGAGCCGATCTCCAGCACGACCGGTGCGGCGCGCCCGAACCAGCCGGCGGCATCCAGCGGCCCGTCGGGCAGATCCGCGACGTCGGCACCCCACCGACCCCAGTTGCGGTCCCAGGCGCGTTGCTGCCCGGTGGTCATCCGGGCCCGCTGCGGGTAGATCGTCTGCACCTGTCAAGCCTGCCCTGCCCCGGGTCAAGACCCGCGGGCAGGATGGTGGGCGTGAACACACTCAAGGAGTGGGTCGATCTGGTGTGCCGCGAACTGGACATCACCGACGCCGTATCGCTGACCGCGATGCAGCCGCGGGTGTTGGACATGTCCCGCGATGTCGCGCACGGCGTCGCCCGGCCAGCTGCCCCGCTCACCGCCTATTTGCTTGGTCTGGCCGCGGGTCGCAGTAGCGACCCTGAGGCCAGTTCTGAGGAGCTC
>JAODNG010000161.1 GCA_025465385.1 Pseudonocardiales bacterium | reverse complement strand
GGCGTAGCCCGATCACGCCTTCGTCTTCCAGACCGATGCGCATCGCAAGGATTGAGCTGGTCCGGTGTTCCGTGATGGGAATTTTGTTACAAGGGAGGACGGGTACCCCGCGCCATGCCTGTACTTGCCGACCATCGACTTCGACGCCCGGCGGGTAGATACCCCGGCGGTTACATTCCCGGCCGATCGCGGCGATCGTGTGTGGATGCGCCAGGAAGAACCGCGTCTTTCGCCGGCGGGCGAGCAGCGTATCCATGTCGTTCGGGGTCGGTGGCCCGGTGCGGGCATGTATACGATGCTGGGAATCTACGTTGTGCAGCAATCCGAAATGCGGGTTGTTGATCAGCTCGTCTTCTTGCTTTT
This sequence comes from Pseudonocardiales bacterium, assembly GCA_025465385.1. Taxonomy (GTDB): domain Bacteria; phylum Actinomycetota; class Actinomycetes; order Mycobacteriales; family Pseudonocardiaceae. Next base: position 15,994 of record JAODNG010000161.1, on the reverse strand, counting down.
CCCGCAGCGCCTCGATGGTCAATCTCAGCTGCTGTTCGGTCTGGTTCATCGGTTGGCTGTACAGGTCTGCCACTCGGGTGTGCACTCGCAGGACGGTCTGGGCCACGCTGAGTTCGTACTCGCGGGGGTTGGTCTCGTAGTCGACGAACGTGCCCGCCAGTTCAGGTTCTCCCGTGTGTCCCGCGCTCAACGCGATGGCTGCCTCGCCGCGCCTATTCTGTGGTCGACTGCTCTGGGTCCGGAACCGCTCAACGTGCGCTTGCAGTGCCGCAGATCTGCCGACCATCTCCTCGAATGCTTGCTGAGGTAAACTCAGTACGGTGCAGGCAGTCGCCGCCGCGATAGTGAATGTCCAGCTGTCTTCAGTTTCGACCAATTCCTGATCACCGAAGTAGTCGCCGTCGGCGAGGGTGTCCAGGACCGTCTGTTCACCGTACTTCCCCGGACCGATCTTATTAACCTTGCCGTGCGCTATGAAGAATACCTGATCGGCCGGTTGGCCCATCTCTACCAACGCACTACCGGCCTCGAACTCCCGTTGTTCGCATTGATCGGCCAACGCACGGAGTACCTCAGGGTCATCGAAGCCCCGCAGCACCGGCAACTCGCGCAGCTCTCCGGGAATAATCCGCACTCCGGCGCCCGACGTGTCGAACGTTATCTGGCCATCGCCCACCGTGTAAGTCAACCGGCGGTTCACCCGGAAAGTGCCGCCCGAGGCCTCCACCCACGGCAACATGCGCAGTAGCCAGCGAGACGTGATCTCCTGCATCTGCGGGACAGACTTCGTCGTCGTGGCCAGGTTGGCCGCCGCGGCGGTGCTGAGACTTAGTTGAGGGGGGCTCAACTGCGGCTGACTCGATTGTGGCTGCTCGGCAACATCAACGCTCGGATCCGTCCCGGTCACCACGCACCTCACCAATCTCGATACATTCGCCGGTTTCAACTGGTCTTGGCAACGCTTTTGCTACGAGCATCCGCGGGTGGTGCCGGTAGAAGTCAGACGCGATCGGCGGCGATGAGCAGGTAATGGAAGCTGCCTTCGCGGTACGCCGTGAGGAACGGGTCCTCTATACCGGTGGCCACCGAGGACTTCGACCTCAGTTCCCAGTAGGGGATGGTGTGGGAGGTGAGATCGATGACGTTGATCGGCACGAGGTTGTTGGCTGCTAGCGCCTTGAAGTAGTCGCTCCGGGGGTGAATATTGCAGATATAGTGCTCGTCGATCCGGCTGACCGCTTTGGATCGACCACCCGTCACGTCGTTGTAGCAGCCGGTGATGCAGACGTAGCGGCCGCCGTACTCCAGCAGGCGGGAGAACTCGCCGAACGCCTGCAACAGGTCCACGTACATGGTGGTCTCGTTGGTCCAGATGCCTCGGCGCGATCCCGTCTCGAAACCGGTATCCAGCATGTTACGGAAGTGAAACTTCACCTGATCGGCTACGCCCCGTTGGTCGGCCTGGTTGTTGGCGAACCCGACCTGGTATTCCGAAATTGTCACGCCGTCCACCCGGCAGCCGAAGCGTTGGTGGGCCATAAAACTCGTACCACCCCGGCCGGACCCAGCATCCATCAGGCGGTCACCGTGCGAAATGTCGCCGAGGTGATCGAGGAGTAGGTTTGCCTGCTGTGTCTCCAGCCGGTGCATTTCGTTGATGATCCGGTCATCCCGGGTGTCATCTGGTCCTTCCAGCACGGATGGCTCGTACTCGCCGATCCCGTAGTGGTGGTGGTACAGGCCGTCGACATCACCGAGCCGCAAGTTGACCGGGTCCTGCTGGTTGTCGTTCCAATACGCTGCAACGGATTTTTGGTAGGCGGTGTGAAGTACCCTGACGGCGGTAGGGGCGGTCGTTGTCATGGTGGACCTCCTTCTGCTTGTCGGGCTGATCAGCCGGGCCGGCGCCGAGGCTGGGTTCAAAGGTGGCGCTTACGCGTTGCTCGCGCTGTGGTATCGCCCGGTAGTGCTGTGCCATTCACGGTTGCCGCCGAGCCAGGCCCATATGTCGGCCAGGAAGCGCCGCAATGCAAGCGAGCCCGCCTGGCTCAGGACGGTCGCTTCCTGGACGAAGGTGTGCATCAGCTCGTTATGGATCTGTACCGTGCGCTCGATCGCTTCCTCTCGAGAGCATTTTTCCTCGTTGGCGATTAACTTGGGTAGGTCGAAATCGTCGTCCGCTTCCTTACCCATCGAATACAGGTCGTTCAAAATCACGCTCGCACTGCCAGCCAAACAAAACACTCGGCGCACCCGGCGATCGGCGAACTCGAAGGCGGGAAGCTCGTAGCCGGCGATCGGATCGACCAACACCATCGGTGGCAAGAAGCTGTTTTCATGCCGGTGCGTCAGGTACTCCCAGACCGGCGGGATTCGTCCTGTGGCGCGCCAGTTCGCCTCGTGGTTGTAGGCCATGAACATGACCGCCAGCTCGTGGCGGAGCCGGGCGACCTGCGTCGCGGTGGCGTACCGGGCAAGGTGGTCGAAAGCCGAGCGGTACGCGACCGCGACGGGCTCCTCCGATAAAGCCTGGTCGAGTTGGGGCGCGTACCTGACGGGGAGATCAACCGGATCCACCGCAGCGAAGGTGATCCCCAACCGCGAGGCGATCACCTTCGCCTCGGCACCTAGGGACTCCTCGTCGAGGAAGTGGTCGTCCGTGGCCCATTCCGCCAGTACGCACTTCGATGCCGCCAGCAGCCGGTCCGGGTCATCCGTAGCCGGATGGGTGAGCATCATCAGACGTCCGAAATTGGCCGTCCGCACGCGGTCGAGCTGTCCGGGGTAGATCCCGACCTGCTCAGCCCAGTCGACCAGGCGGTCGTTGACCTCTTCGCCGAGGGCTACGTCGTCACGAACCGCCGGAGGGCAGTACAGCGCTGGGCCTGACCCACTGTCAGCGGATACACCGGCGGAAACTCGACTCGGAATTCGCACGCTTGAGGTGCCCAATCCGGTGGGAACATCGGGTATGCGGAGTTGCGTGCCACGGCCAGTGGCCATGGTTGTCTCGCTGACTGCGGTGCCTCGCCAAGGGATCCGGGCCGCGGACGTACCCAGCCCCGTAGGGCCGGTGACGAGCCGGCCCACCACCGATCCAGTGGGCTGGTTGTCATCCCCGGGCAGTTGATCCGCGGTGAATTCAGGAATGTCCCTCGGGGCAGCGCGTTCCGGATTGGAGAACAGGGCGACCACCACGCCCGCCAGGTCATGGGCGGCCGCGGGCGCGGACACACGAGACAGCACAGACACCGGTCCTCCTTTGTTAGTGGTCGATGAAGCGCACCCACCGATCGCCGACCGGGTAACTGAGCCGGCGCTGGATCCGAACCGCCCGAGCCGGACTGATTCATGCGCGCAGTAACTCGCTGATGAAGGCCGCGGAAGTGCCCAGCCCGCTCGGCCCACCGAGCCGCTGTGGAGGCATCTGATAGCGGCGTCTCAATGCTGACTCGCCATACCGGCCGGTCAACATGTGCCAGTCGAGAATTCCAGCCATCCAGTCCTGCAGGCCCACGACGTAGCCATCCAGGGCCTCGCGAGCATCCGTATCTAGGTTGAACTCGTCTACCAGGACGGGTAATTCGGTGGCGATGATGCGCTCGAATTGCAACATACGCGAAGTCATCAGGTCGTTGACGACCGAGACTGCTCGCTCGCGATCTATGTCGAGGAACTTCTGCGCGACCAGCACACAGTTGTGAACCTCACCTTCAAACTCGATTTCCTTCTGGTAGGAGAAAATATCGTTGGTAAAGCAGGCGTAGTCACTGGCCGAGTTCTCCAGCCCACGCATCGGTCGGGTGCGGAAGATCTCGGGCGGAAGTTCCTCGGCCTGCGTGATACGTGCCAGGCTCATCGTCATGTCTGAGCCGAAGGTCTTGCGCCGCATCTCGATGTAGTCGACCGGGTCGGGAATGCGATGCTGGATATGGTTCGCGAGCTCCCATAGCCAGCTTGTTGTCATGTTCTCGACACCTTGTCGGAATTGACGCCGCTGATCGATCGTCATCGGCGACGCCGTGCGGATCCACAGGTCGGCCAGACCTGTTTCAAACGGGTTGGCCGGCGGTGGCGTAGCGTCACAATCTAGTGGCATGAACATCGGCAGTCTTGCGTTGAATACCTTCGCGCCTGCCATGTCCCGGGTCGTCCCGAACACCGCCGGGAAGTAGTCGTCTCCGTAGGTCCCCCAGGTTAGCCATGCTGAGGACAGATCGAGTTCAGGACCCGATGCGTCCGGATGAATCCGCGCCGCGCAGACAGCGAAATCAAATGATGCAAGGTTCTCCTCATCCCAGATTCCTATACCGCCGGGGAGCGTCTCCAGCATCCCCATCTGGCGCGCCCAATCAACGCAATGCTGACGAGACCGCTCGAGATCGGCATTAACCCGGGCGGTGTACGGCATGTAGAATTTGGGCAACGTAGTAGGTCCCACTGTTTCGTGCGATACATATGCGTAGCTTTTGACCCTCTGTAGGCCCAAGGCGTCGGGTGACAGCTTGATCTGTGCTGCCGAACTGCCCAAGCCGGTGGGCCCCCCGAGCAGCCGCTCTAACACCGATGGTTCACGATTCACGGTTTCATTCATATATCGGCTCGAGCGCAGGTGCCACTCATGGCCACCCGATTGCCAATCCTGCAGGCCCTTCACGTACAGCAGGGCGCTTTCCCGTTCCGGCGGGCTCAGGGCGAACTCCTCGAACAGAGCAGGCAACTCCGTGAGGGCCGTGTTCTCGAACTGTTGCAGGCGGGAGGTCAGGATATCGTTGGTCAGGTGAGCAGCGCGCTGCGGGGCGATGTCGAAAAAACGCTCCAGTACGAGGACGCAGTTGTTGATCTCGCCTTCTTGCTGGGTTTCGCGCTGGTAGGAGAAGAGGTCGTTGCGCAGGTGCACGGCGTCGGCGAAGCTGTCCTTCAGAACACGCATCGGCCGGCTGTTCGCGATCCTGACCGGTACCTCGACGAACGTGGCGTGCTCCACGAGGTCGGCAGACCATGGAGCGCCACCGACCTTGCGACGCATCTCAATGTACTCAATCGGGTTCGGGAAGCGGCTTCCGCTGATATTGGAGAGCTCCCACGTCGACTCGTACAGGAGGTTCTTCGTGCTCTCGAAGAACCTCCGTCGCCATTCCATCGACCTCATGGGGACGGTACGCGCCCACAGATCGATCAGTCCACGCTCAACCGGATTTGTCGGCTCCGGCGGATAGCTGGCGAGATCGGTTGGCATGAACGCAGGCAGCCCGTCGAGGTATTTTTTCGCACCGGCCTGATCACGACTTCTTTTATAGACTTCAAGAAAATGATCGTCGAAAAAAAATACCCAAACGTACCAGTCGGTTACCAGGTCCAGCTCGTGGCTTGGCGCGTCGGGATGGGTGTATGCGCACAGTAGAGCGAAGTCCATGGAATCGAACTTGGCCTCGTCCCAGACCTCTGCTCCGTGCTCCTCTGGCGGCGCGTCCAACATTCCCATCTCCCGCGCCCACGCCTTGGTGTGCATGCGGGCCATGTCCAGGTGAAGGTTTAATCGCGCCGGGTACGGCATGTAGAAGTCTGGCAGCTCATAGGGTTGCATGATTAGCCCTCAGTTGATGTACGAAAGAGCGCGTTATTTCGACTTTTTCGACGATCCCGAGGGTGGTGACGGCTCAGTGGCAGATTCCGTCGATCCCGTGGAGGCAGACGGCCGCGAAGTAACAGGCGCCGACAAATCGTCGAAACGCGATATCTCGACGTTTTCGAGGATGCCAATCGCATCGGGAACCATGATGGCCGCTGAATAGTAGGCACTGACCAGGTAGGACATGATGGCCTTGTCATCGATGCCCATGAAGCGGACGTTCAGTCCGGGCTGGACCTCGTCGGGTAGGCCAGTCTGGTGCAGACCGACCACGCCCTGCTTCTCCAAGCCGGTGCGCATCAGCACAATGGAGCTGGTCTGGTAGCGGGTGACGGGAATTTTGCCGCAGGGAAGAAGTGGTATTCCGCGCCAGGCCGGCATCATGTGACCATTGAGGTCGATGCTGTGCGGATAGACGCCCTGACGGTTACATTCCCGACCGAACGCGGCGATGGTTCGGGGATGAGCCAGGAAAACAGCCGGATCCTTCCACACCGTGGCCAGTAGCTCGTCGAGATCGTCGGGTGTGGGCGGCCCGGTACGGGTACTGATCCGTTGGGAGAACGCGGTCTGGTGCAAAAGACCGAAGTCCTTGTTGTTCATCAGTTCTTCTTCTTGCTTTTCCCGCAGCGCCTCGATCGTCAACCTGAGCTGTTCCTCGACCTGGTTCATCGGGTTGTTGAACAGATCCGCCACCCGGGTGTGGACTCGCAGCACGGTCTGGGCGACGCTGAGTTGATATTCCCGGGGGTTCAGCTCATAATCGGCGAAAGTCCCATCCAGCGGGTGTTCCTGCGGATGGCCCGCGTTCAGCTTGATCGCGGCCTCACCATGTTCGTTCTGGTGTTGGTTCAGAGTAGCCCGGTACCGGTTGATGCTTTCCCGCAACGGATCATTTTGATCACATACTCGTTGAAATGCCTGCTCGGACAGCGCTAGCACCTTGCACGACGTCACCGCTTTGACTGTGTAGGTCCAGGTGTCGCCGCCCTCGATGACCAGCTCGCGATCGCCGAAATAGCCGCCGTCGGAGAGGGTCTCCAACACTGTCGGTTCACCGTACTTGCCAGGACCGATCTTGTTGAGCTTGCCGTGGGCGATGAGGAACAGCTGGTTAGCGTTGTCACCCTCCTGCACGACTATGCCGCCGGGCGGGACGTCTTGTAGCTCGAACTGGTTTGCTATCTCCTCCAGTACGCCCGGATAATCAGTGAAATTCCGCAGCATCGGCAGTTCGCGCAGTTCAGCGGGGATGACGTGGATCGATTCGTCACCGTTCATCGTGAACTCTATCCGGCCATCGCCGACCGTGTAGTTCGCCCGGCGGTTCACCCGGAAAGTTCCGCCCGCGGCCTCTACCCACGGCAGCACCCGCAGCAACCAGCGCGACGTGATCTCTTGCATTTGCGGCTGGGACTTGGTCGTCGTCGCCAGATTGCGGGCCACATCCGTAGCCAAACTCAACTGCGGACGTTGACCATTCTGCGATTGCTGACCGTTCACACCCGACTCCACCTGCACCGACTCAGTCACGCCACACACCACCGATCTTATCCGTATCGATACCCGCAGCGGGGTCATCATTGACAGTCATTAGTGTCATGGTCACGACATACTCTAGGAATCACCACGCAAGGTGACATCCGTAGAAACTACGGACCCGAATACTGAACCTGGTCCGGTAAACCTGTTCGGCGTGTCGCCGGGTCCGTAGAAACTACGGATCTGGCGTGAACCCGAACTCCGCGGCGCGGCGCACCAGCTGTTGCTTGCAGGTCACTCCGAGTTTGCGGTAGCCGCGAGCGAGGTGGGTTTCTACGGTGCGCACACCGATGTACAGCCGGGTGGCGATCTGCGAGGCTGTGTAGCCACCCGCGGCCAGCTCGGCGACCTGCCGCTCGCGTCTGGTGAGCGACCCGGGGCCGAGTTCGGCACGCGCGGTGCACTGTCCGCCTGACACGAGTTGCTTGAGGCGCGAGCAAACCTGCTGATGCCGCACCATGGCGCCGCATGCGTCGAATGCGTTGGCTGCCTCGCGCAATGCTTCCTCTGCCGCGCCGCGATCACATCGTTGGATCGCTTCTGCGTAGGTGACGCGGGCACGCGCCGCCAGGAGCACATATCCGCGACCGCTGAAGCCATCGACCGCACGCAACGCGGCTCGCGCCGCCGCCGCCTGGTGCCCCCGCCCAATCAGCGCCCACGCCGTGGCCAGCAGATGCAGCGTCTGGTGGATGGGCGCGCCGGTGCGGCGGGCGTTGTCTTCGGCCAATTGCGCGACGCCGGCCGCAGCGACGCCATCGCCGACGATCACCGTGACCTCGGCCAAGTCCACGAGAGCAAACCCTCTCAGGGCATAGGCGCCCATCGCCGAGTAGCGGTCGACCGCACGCTGGAGTGCGACGACCGCGGTGGTCAACTGGCCCTCGGCCCTGGCCACCACACCCTGGGCCCACCAGTACAAGGGCTCAATAATTCCCAGGCCCCCGATGTCGGTGCGTGTCATGCCGTTGAGGTGCCGGCGACCTTCGGTGAGATCGCCCCGCTCCGCTGCCGCCATCGCCGCCCGGGCTGCCAGCCGGATCGGCACCCGGGATCGATCCGCCGGCTCGTGGCGCTCTGCTTGCCGTGCATGCGCTTGTGCCATGGTCAGATCCCCGGCGAGAAGTTCGATGAACTCGCTGCAGCGTCCGATCGTCGGGTCATCGTGTGGGCTGGACGCGGCGGCCTCGGTACACCGGGTGCGTGCGGAGACCAGGTGGCCTCGGCAGGCATCCAGGCAAGCGAGCAGCGCCAGGCTCTGCGACATCCACGAGAAGTGCACCGCTGCGGTGGCCATCTCGACGCTACGCAGGAGGACGTTCTCGGCCGCATCGAAACGGCCTTGCCAGCCGAGAGTGTGACCCAACGCCCCGAGTGCCTCCGCGATCCCTCGTTGATCTCCGTCCCGCTCTGCCTCGCTCAACAACTGTCGCGCCGCAAGCTCTTCGCCGCGCAGGTCACCGCCCCAACCGCGAATTTTGGCCAGCTCAACCCCCGCTGACCGAGCCGCGACGTGGCGGCCGGCCTGCTGGCATAAGGCCAGGGCCTGCCGGCACTCCCGTGCGCCCGCATCGACGTCACCCGCCCCGTAGGCGAACAAACCCGCGAGCCACAACCGGAGGTCGGTTTGCCGTTGCAGGTCACCGACCCCGACGAGCAGCTGCCGCATCCGCTGTACCGCGGCGACATCGGCCACATAGTGCTCGGTCCGATCGACGATGCCCCAATTCGTCCGCACGCCCAACGCAGTGAACACCTCGCACCAGCGCTCATCGCCCGCCGGCAGGAGATCTTGCAACGTCGAGACGGTCTGCCACTCCAGGGAACTCAGCCCGCGCTGGTGGGCTCGACGGACCATCTCGATCAGCGCGGCGATCGCCTCGCCGTCCCCTGTCTGCGCTGCGCGAATGTAGTGCGATGCCGCAGCCTCATTCCGTCCGGACTCAAGCAGCGCCGCGGCCACCTGCCGGTGCATCATCCGCCGCCTGGCGGCACCGATGTCGGCGTACAGCACCTCCCGGGTGAGCGCATGGACGAGCGTGTAGCCAAGGGACCCCTCACGCAGCTGCTCGACGACCGTGCCGGCACGTGCGAGCTGCTCCAGGGCCACCGCCACGTTCTCGATCGGCGACCTTGAGATCCGGGCGAGGTGGTCTGGATCCACCGAGCCGCCGGCAACCGCGAGCAGCTCAAGGAGGGTCAGGGACAACGGGTCGAGTTGCGCCAGCTCGGTGCGTATCCATCGGGCCAGCCTGTCCGGAATCCGGCCCAAGGCCGGCGCCTGGAAGTCTGCATCGGACCCGATCAATGCCTCCAGCAGCCCCACAGCGAACCGCGGGTTGCCCTGCGCGCGAGCCGTCAACCAGTCCGCCAGCGCTGGCGGCACGCGGTCTCCCTGAAGGGTGTCAGCCGTCAGCTCCCGGATGTCCTGCCGGGAAAGCGGCGCGAGCATAACCCGGTGTATCCGCGCCTCCTGCTCCAGGGCATGCAGCACCGCAAGGGCCGTCCGGTTCCTGGCCAGCTCTGCCGGCCGGGCCGTGGCGAGTACGAACAGACGGCTGCTTGCACAGTCCCGCGCGAGCCGTAGCAGCATCTCCCACACTGCATCGTCGCTGCGGTGAGCGTCGTCGAGGATCACGACGACGGGCCGGTCAGCGCTAGCGGCGGCGAGCAGGCCGGGGATCCACTCGACGAAATGGTAGCGAAGAGCTTCCGCGCACGAAGCCGCGTCGTGGGCGATATCGGCACGGCGGACGAGCGCTGGCAGACCGCCAAGCCCGCTCCCGCATACGCGGCAGACTCGATCAGGATCCAGGCCATTTGCATGCAGATTAAGAGCGTCAGCCCAGGGACCGAGCGGCGGCATACCCTTGAAGAGACAATTGTGCGCGATCAGCCCTACGGCGCACTCATTGCCGTGAGGTACCAGGTCGGCCGCGAGCCGCGTTTTCCCCAGCCCCGCGTGGCCGAGCACCAAGGCCACTCGCAGCTCACCGAGCGTGCTGCGGTGCTGTTCGGCTCGCAGCATAGCGAGTTCCCGGACACGTCCCGACACGAGACGCCGGTTGCTTTCCACGTAGCAGAATGAGCTAACAGCGCTGGCCATCGTCACGTCTCAACAGTCGCGTGCAAATTAACGTACCGACTGTACAGTCGCCACCTCAAATGAGCTGCCAGCACCTCAGACGGATATCCGAGCTGGGAAATAATGTCCACCGATCGGGAATTGAGGTCGACATCTTTAGATTTGCCCAGAACAGTCGGACGCCATGAGGCGTGCCGGCGCGTGCCCCCTAAGAAACAGCTGTTCGGAGTTTCCTAATAACGTTGATGTTAGCAGTACGTACCAAAAACTGTAAGTCGCCCGAAGGTGGGCGACTTACACGCGAGCTCTGATCACTCTTGGTGAGAGGCGATGATTGCTCATCAGCCACATGGTCTACTGCGGTAGACCACGTCCAGCGAAGCTTTGCGGCCTGCGATCCGCCCGCGCTATCAGCGGGCCACCGAGGCCCAGCACATGGGTCACCATGCGCACCTCCGAGGCAGTATCAGCTTGCCCGACGATTCCTGGTGGCGTGGCGGCGATCGGGCTGGTCGGCAGACCTAGTTCGAGCACTCCGCGGACGGCTTGCCGACTCAAGATGTTGGCGTGCGGGAAAGGGCAGGTTCACGAACGGTGTCGTAGCCGATGTCACGGCGCAAGTCCTTTCCGTTCAAGCAATGCCGCCAATCCTTAAACTCTCAGCAGCGAAGAGGCTGCTAGATACGCTGCTGCGATGGGCTTGCCCGTTCGGGTAGGTTACCTCAAGCTCGGGCAACGCAGCGCCACCTCCTCTTGGATATCTAGCCACATTCATTCAAAATGGTTGGCTAATCGTCGGTGTCCAAGTTACTCGATAAAGTATCGTGAACCGCACCAGTTGGTGTGGCAGTTGATGAGGTTCACTCGAACGCTACGACGCGCTAACCGTGGGTATATGCTCAGCCGCTGTGCTGGTCCTGCTACCGCCGTCGGAGACGAAGGCGCCTGGGGGCGACAGACCGCCGCTCGCGCTTGACGGACTGTCGTATCCCGAGCTGACGCCGGTTCGCCGGAAACTGATCGACGAATTGGTGGCGCTGGCGGGGGACGCGCCTGCCGGGCTGGCCGCGCTGGGGCTGTCCGAGCGTCAGTCCGGCGAGTTGGCACGCAACGCCGCCCTCTGCAGTGCACCGACGCTGCCCGCGTTGCTTCGCTACACCGGTGTGCTCTATGCAGCGTTGGATGCGGGTTCGCTGCGACCGGCACAGCGGGCCCGGCTGGTGGTGGCCTCGGCACTGTTCGGGCTGCTCGCCGCGGACGATCCGATACCGACCTACCGGCTGTCCGCCACGGCAACCCTGCCTGGGCTGGGCTCGGTGCGATCGATCTGGCGTCCGACGTTGGCCGCCCAGCTAGCCGAGCTCGCAGGTCTGGTGATCGACCTGCGTTCGGGCAGCTACCTCGCTTTGGGGCCGGTGCCGGGCGCGGTCACCGTGGATGTCGTCAGCGACGACGGCCACGGCCGGCGACGAACGGTGAGTCATCACAACAAGTCGCACAAGGGCCGGCTGGCCCGGCTGCTCGCCACGGCGCCACGGGCGGTATCCGACGCCGCCGGGATTGCCAGGATCGCTCACCGTGGCGGGCTGCGAGTGCAACGCACCGGTGAGCATGAACTGGCACTCATCGTCGAGTGCGGCGGCTAGCCCAGCATGCGGCTAGCCCAGCATGGTGGTGACAACCGACAGGGCTGCGTCGGTGGGAACCTGTTGTTGGTCGCCGGTCACCATGTTGCGGACGGTGACTGCGCCCACTGCCCACTCGTCGCGCCCGACGATCACCGCGACCCGGGCCCCCGACTTGTTGGCCCTGGCGAGTTCCTTACCCAGCTTTCTGATTTCCAGCGGGGTGCTGGTCCGCAGGCCGGCCTGGCGCAGACTGCGAGCGACCTGGCGGGCGGCCTGCACCAGCGACTCGTCGACCGGGATGACCGCGACCTCCACTTCGCTGCGCGGCGCGGGAAGCAAGCCATGGGTGTCCAGGAAATCCATCAAGGTCACGTCGCCCATCCCGAAACCGATCCCGGGGATCTGCGCGGCGCAGAACAGTCCCACCAAGTTCGAGTAGCGGCCGCCACCGAACAGTGAGCGGCGATTCTCCGGGTTGGTGTCGAACACCTCGAAAACCGTTGAGGTGTAGTAGTCGAATCCCCGCACGATCAGTGGATCGAACGTGATCAGATCTCGCGCGCTGGTGTCGAGTACCCGCATCAGGACTGACTGCTCGCGCGCCTCGCTCGGGAGATCGTCAAGGAGGGCATCGCCGGCGCTGAGGATCTCGCCCAGCCGATGGAACTGCTTTTCCGTCAGGCCCAGCTCGGCGGCTTCTTGGGCCAGCTTATCTTGGGGGTATTTCTCCCATCGGTCGATGAGCGCGCTCACTTGACGGACCTGATCGGCCGGCACCTCGACCATCGTCGTCAGGATCGCATTCAACAGAACCCGGTCACTGACGCGCAGCACCCACATGTCAGGCGACGCGCTCAGACCGGCCATCATGTCGTGGATCAGTTCGAAGATCTCGATCTCACATGACGGACTGTCCGACCCGAACACGTCGACGTTGATCTGCCAGTGCTCACGAACCCGGCCCCGTTGCGGACGCTCGTAGCGGTGGCAATTCGGGTGGCTGTACCAACGCACTGGGAACGGGAGCTTGCCGGCGTTGCCAGCAATGATCCGGGCCACCGACGGGGTCATCTCCGGCCGCAACGCCAGCCGCCGTTCGCCGCGGTCAGTGAGGGTGTACAGCTGCTGCTCTACTATTTCGCGGCTGGACTTCGCCTCGTAGATCTCGACTGGTTCCAGGGTCGGGCCGTCGTAGCGCACATAGCCGTACCGTTCGATCACGTCATAGAGCCGCTGGAAAACCTGAGTCCGGACACTCATCTCCGCGGGCAAGAAGTCCCGGGTACCACGGTAGGGCGCGGTCGGCAGGTAGTCAGCCACGGTGGAAGAGCGTAGGCGCAGCTCGTTACATCCCGTCGTGGTGGGCTGCAACGGCGGTGCGTCGGTCTGGTCCGAACCCGTCGGTCGCCCACTCGCTCAAGGACCCGAGCTTCCCGGTGATCTTGCCGGTCGCCGCCGGCACGCGGAGTTTCGATCGATCAATGTCATGAGATTGTGTCCGTGCCGTCAGCAGGTTGCGCAACCGGCTCAGTGCCCGGTGCTGCGCCACCCGGACCGCGCCCGGCGTCGAGCCCACAGCCTCGGCGGTCTCCTCCGCGGACAGCCCGACCACCACTCGCAGGATGAGCACCTCACGCTGCCGTTCGGGCAGGTTGTGCAGTAGTTTGGCCATCCGGCCGGTGATCTCATTTTGTAATACCTGCGCCTCCGGACCCTCGGTCAGCTCCGGGGTATCCGGTAGTTCCGGGACCAGGTCGGCGCGGTTGCGCGCGGCGTTGCGGTGCGCGTCGGCTACCTTGTGCGAGGCGATGCCGTACACGAAAGACAGAAACGGCCGGCCTTGGTCGCGGTAGCTCGGCAGGGCCGTGAGCACGGCGAGGCATATCTCCTGGGCTACGTCATCCGCTGAAGCGAAGGTCTTCTCCTGACCACCGACGCGAGCCCGGCAGTACCGCAGTACCAGGGGCCGGACCCAGCGGAGCACCCGGTCGACGGCATCTCGCTCACCACCGACGGCAGCCGCAACAAGTATGGCGAAGTCGTCCTCGATGGCGGGGGACTCGCTGCTACCCGGAGAAGCTGCAGCGGAAGTCTTAGCTTCGGAAAGGCCGAGAACAGATTGACGCAGCGTCGCGATTCCGTTCCAGGAAGTAGCGTCGTGCACTGAAACTGAATTCGCAATCGGGATGAGCTCGCGGTCCTGTGGCGCTTTGAGCAGTGCAACGTTATCCACGGTTGTGCTCACCATCCCTTCCCCTCACTAGGGCGACCGCAGATCATCAGACGGTCCAGTGTTTGCTGCGCACAGACTGCCGGACTCCGGCGCACTGGTCATCCCATCTACAGATCATCTTCCGGCTACCCCAGGCCCGGCAGGACCACTACCTCAGCTGAGGTAGTGCGGAGGACTTCTACATCTGTGGGATAAGCGCACCGTGCTCAAGGGGCTAGCTACCACCTGCACGCTCGTAGCAGCGCGGGCCATCTGGGCCTGCTAACGGGTGACAGTGGTCACCGTCGGCAAGCAGCGGCTGGGCGTGCTGTCGCTCGGGAACCCGGGACCGATGCACCGATGATCCGCAGAGTTACGTACTGGCTACCGATTGACGCGTGACGTCACGGCTAGGCACAGTGGTGGCCCTAAGTCAGCAAGATTTCTTGGGGGAGAATGCGATGTCTGATGCACTGAGTTTCGCCGAAGTATACCGGCAGCACGTCGAGTTGCTGCCTGCCCGCACCGTCTTGTCGATGTTTCTCAAAGCCGACGACTCCAGCGGCAACAGCAGTGGCAGCGGTTCCGGCGACGCGTTTTCGAAGTTCATGGCGGCCGCCATGGCACTCGCATTCCCTAAGTCGGGTTGAGCAGACTGACGAAACGGTAATTTCCGCGCCAAAGGGCGCACGAATCGTCGATGACCGCTCGTTGCAGATCTTCATCGGCGAACATTCGCGGGTCAGTCAGCTTCGTCCCGCGTGACAGTGATACTGTTACGACAGTATCACTGTCACGTTGGGAGGCGCAGTCGGTGGTTGACGAGCTCACCATCGCGGGGCTGGCCGCTCGCACCGGGATCAGTGTGCGGACGATCCGCTTCTACACCGGGTTGGGCCTGATCCCGCCGCCGGTAGTACGCGGTCGGCTGGGCCTGTATGACGAATGCCACGAGGCCCGCCTGCAGCTGATCCGCGACCTGCAGGAGCTCGGGTTCACGCTGGCGGCCATCGAGGGCTACCTCGCCAGGATCCCGCTGGACCGATCACCCGAGGAGCTCGCTCTGCACCGCGCGCTGCTCTCACCATGGCTGCCCGAGCAGCCAGAGACCGTCAGCAGGTCCGAGCTCGATGCCCGCGCCGGGCGCATCCTGGACGACGACGAGCTCGCCCGGCTGGTAAGGCTCGGCGTGATCCGGTGCGACGGAGCTGTTGATGCAGCCCAGGCCTGGACGGTCGCCAGCCCAGCAATGCTGAGGTACGGGCTGAGCTTGCTCGGCACCGAAATGGACTTCGCGGTGCAACTCGCGTCCAAGCAGATCATCGAAGCGCATACCAGCGCTCTGGCCACCGAGTTGGTGGCGTTGTTCCACGACACAGTGTTACGTGAATACCGGGAGCGTGGCCGCCCGCCCGAGCTGCGCGACCGGCTGATCGCCCTACTGGAGCAGCTCAAACCGGTCACCGTCGACGGGGTCGTCACTAATTTCCAGCTGGCCGTCAATCGCGCGATCCGCGAGTCCGTTCCTGCAAGTGCCGAAGCGCCATCTCCACAATCCGGAGCGAGTCATGACTGAAGCATTTCTTTACGAAGCTCTGCGCACCCCGCGGGGCAAGGGTAAGCCGACCGGCGCATTGCACGGCGTCAAGCCGATCTCCCTGGTCACCGGGCTGATCGCCGAGCTGCGCAACCGCCAACCGAACCTGGACCCGGCGCGGATCGATGACATGGTGCTCGGGGTGGTCGCCCCCGTGGGTGACCAGGGCGGCGACCTGCCACGCGCCGCTGCATTGGCCGCCGGGCTGCCGGACACCGTCGCTGGGTTGCAGATCAACCGGTTTTGCGCCTCGGGGCTGGAAGCGGTGAACCTTGGTGCGATGAAGGTCCGGTCAGGG
>JAODNG010000150.1 GCA_025465385.1 Pseudonocardiales bacterium | reverse complement strand
GCCTTTGTCTTCGGCGTAGCTCAGGAATTGCCCCTGTTGGCGATTCCACTCGCAGGCACCGCGACCGCAGCCAGCGGGTCCCTGATCCGCAGCGGAAAACATCACGTGAGCGACGTGTTCGCCGGTGGTGTGATCGGATTGGGCGTGGCATACATCGTATGGAAGTCATGGCCACCAGAGGCATCCCCTCGGGTGCGGTGGCCACAGGCGGGGCCGGTTAAACCTCGCGCCGTGCCGGGACTCCCGATTCCCTTCCTGACGCGTCGGTAAGAGTCCATCACAAAGAGTATCTTCCTTCAGTGTCTGCGGAACCCGGCCCGGTGCCTCGCTCACTACCGAACTGCCCATTGCCGGCGGTGGTGGTCAATCCGATCCATGTCGATGACCCAGCGCAGTTGCACACCCAGATCGGCAGGGTGTGCGGAGTTGGGATGGGCGCCACGTAGACAGCACGCCGCGAAATGATGGGCGCGGCCTGCAGGGGGCGTGCCGCTGGGTTCAGCCCAGTACAGCCGCTGCCGTAACGCTAGCTGCGATCGCGGCCAACGTTTGGAGCAGCGCCACGACCAGAGGTAAGATACGTTCCCTAAAGCGCACCGACATCGCCTCCCTCTTCTCGTTGATCTCCGAAGCAGGTCCGGGGTGCGAGATCAGGAGCGAGAGCAGGGTACTGCCGCTATGTGTGCAGTCCCCGCCGATGGCGTTAGCGCCGGATGCCCCGTTGTATCTCAACGTGTGGCAGTCCAGCGGTAGAAACCTCAGTCTCGATACCGGGTTCTCGGGACTTCGTGGCCGGTCTTGGCCAATTACTGGTGCTGTTCCTGACCACCCGCGACGGCGTCGACGATCGGATCACCACACTCACCGCTGGCGGTGACGATTACCTCACCGAGCCCTTCAGCCTGGCGGAGCAGGTGCTGCGGCGAATGCGGGACGCCCGAGCACGCGCGGCCAAGTCGGGCTGTGCACGCTGCACGCCTCCTCACCATCGGGTCACCGGCACGCGTTCTTAGCAACGCCCCTGGCGTAAGGGAACGGGCAGTACCGCCCAGACCACCTTGCCGCGGGGACGCCGGGATGCGGTTCCCCAGGCTCGGCTGAGCTTGTCGATGAGTACCAGGCCGCGGCCGCCGACGGCACGCAGGCCGGGCACGCGCAGTTGGGGTGGGCGTGGGTCCGCGTCGGCTACCGCGACGGTGAGCGTGTTGCGGCGCAGCTCCAGACGCAGCCAGCCATCCGACCGCGCGTGGCACACCATGTTGTCGGTTAGCTCTGAGGCAACGACCATGGCGGCGGGGGCCGTTGCGGGGATCCCCCACTGGTGGCAGGTCAGCTCGACTAGCTGTCTGGCTAGCCGGGCGCTAGTCGCTTCGCAGGGCAGCTGTACCTGGCGCCGGTGGGGTTGGGGTGCAGCGTCGAGGCCATTGAGGGCGTCGCTGACACTGTGGTAGGTCGGGACGAACCGCCGCACGGCACTGACGTCAAGCAAGGTGCGCAGCGGTTCTCGCGCCGCGGCCAACGCGAGCGGCACTCCGGGCCAGTGGCTGATTCGGTCACGCACGGTGGGAAACACCGTGAGCAACGACGCTATGGTCACCCGCATGCTAGCCAGGTCCACTACTATCGCCACGGGTTCCTCGGCCGCGCACTGGAGCAGGTAATCCCGCAGCCGCTCGTAGGTCTTAGGGGTCAGCTCACCCACCGGTCGCACTACCAGGGTGCCGCCCCGGAAGTGGGCCTCCAGCAAGAAGGGGACGGTCATCGGTCCCACGGCGCCCACGCCGTCATCCGGCCGACTCACCATCTGACCCACCCCCTCATCGGGCCCGAGTTGCCCGTGTTCGGTGGGTCCGCCTCGGACCGTGCGTGGTGTTGAGTATCCGGCCCGGCGGGCACCTATCTATGGCTGCCATCAGGGTGACGTGTGTGTGAGTTGTGTCGCAGATCGTTTGCTATTAGCGACCGGTGTGATCGTCGTTGTGGGGCGGCCGTCGAAGGGGCCCGTGTCGGATTAGTTAGTTGGGGGCGCAGCTGGTGATCGAGGGAACCCCACAGCGGTATAGCGCGGCCAACGGGACCAAAACCGGCCAACGGGGACGGTAGTAACCGGGCCACCGCGATTCCGTGCGGAGACGGTGATCATCTGGATACTGTGTAATTCGCCATGACAACGTAGTTGCGGCCTGGCGCCGATACCGTGTACCTGGAGGACAGGTAGCGCCCCTCAGGGATCGTGGCCCGCTGCCCGGCTGGGGTACCTTTCTGTGACGTGGGTCTATTGTGCGGGGTGTGAACAGCGCGTTTTCGGCAGATATCGTCGGTCTCCAGGTGACCGGCCACGGTCCCGATGTACGTGTCGTTACCGTGACCGGTGAGGTGGACACGGTGACCGCGCCGCAGCTGGCCACCGTTCTGACCGCGCAGCTGGCCGTTGCCCGACTGGTGGTGGTGAACCTTGATGGTGTGCAGTTCCTGGGATCTGCCGGGCTCCAGGCGCTGTTCGAAGCCAACGAACTTGCGACCCAACAAGACCGCCACCTGCGGTTAGTGTGCAATTCCCCGACCGCCAACCTGACACTAGACAGCGCCGGACTGCGGGAGCACTTCACCTTCGCCGACAACGTCCCAGACGCTCTGAACGACAGATCCTGACGGCGCAGCTCTCAAGGGCGAAAGTCGGCCATCCCGGAGGTCTGCCTGCCGGCGAGGGCATGGTGTGGTCGAGCTGCGCTGCACTTGCTGACGTAGCGCCGCTGGGAGAACTGTCTGACCAGGACTGGCGTTCGGGACGACCGGTGGCCTGCGGCAATTCCGAGCCTTCGGCGCCCTCACCGAGAGCGTTACACACATAGGCGGATGCGACGTGTCAACGGACGTCAGAGTACTGGCTTGGGTGCAGGCATCCGGTCTGGTCAAGTGGTGAGTTGCTCGAAGTAGCGGCTGATCGACGATACCCGGTCGCTGTAGATGTTGTTGATCGCTTGGATGGTCTTGTCGGGCCCTAGGGCCGAGAGCTCGGCGGCGGCCTCAGACGCGAGGGCAGCTGCGTTGCTCTCGGACTTGGCCCAGAAGTCGGAGACGCTTCGGGCGG